>JAVKFU010000013.1 GCA_040223695.1 Deltaproteobacteria bacterium | reverse complement strand
GGAGATGGGAGGAGGAGGCGGTATGCCGCCTTCGATGGCCGGCATGGGCGGTATGGGCGGAATGATGTAAGGATAGAAAAGAAAATAAAGCTTGTAAAAGTAAAAGAGCGGGCTCTCCTCATATAGGATTGCCCGCTCTTTTTGTGTCTTTTAATCTTTATCGCGATTACCGGGTTTAATTTATAACCGTATTAAAGTGTGTTATCTTTTCCTTTGACGTGCTTAATTTCCATCTCGTTAAATCACAAATAAACAGTATGATAGAAGAGCGGAAGGGCCGCTCCGACGAGCTTGCGGAAAAGATCAGGACAGCCCGCCGCGAGCTTGACGCCCAGTCCCGGGAATGGGAAAAACTTTCGGAGAAGGTCGAGCTGAGCAAGACTTCCTGGCTAGTGGCGGGGATTTCGTCCCCCCTCGACATGGCGCATTCGCTTCCGGACAGACCGCCTGACTATACGGCTGTCTCTTCTGACGGCTCGCAGATTTTTCCCGACAGACACGAGGCCCTCCCCTGCTACCTGATTAACATAAGCTCGATTGTTCTTGAATACGGAGCCCGCGCAAGAGCGTCGCTCGGCTCCTCGCCCGTTCTTTTTCACAACGATGAAGACAGGTTTACGACATGGGGAGGCAAAAAAATACCCGCAGACACCGAAGTCATATCCCTTAAGAGGACTTTAATGGAATTCGGGAGGATTCTCGAACTGGCCAGGGAAAACGGGGGGAGCGGGAAGACTATAGCCCTTTCGGACGGAACACTTATTTTGTGGAGGCTCGAAGCCGCGCCCGCGGACTTCAAATCGGAAATGCTGAACCCGTTTCTCGCTATTATGAATGAGTTCAAAAATCTGAAGATACCGGTTGCGGGGTATATAAGCTTTCCCGGGAGCACGGACGTAATTAACGCGCTCAGGGTCGGTCTTTGTCCCGAAAAAGTGAGCTACTGCAATCAGTGCCCCTATACGGACCTTCCCGAGCTTCCGTGCGCTCCGATCGAGGGCTTGACCGACAGGTTTCTTTTTTCGACATTCCTGAAACCGGGCGAAATATCCTCCGTCTTCAGAAGCTCCTCCAGGATACTCGAGATGTACGGCGAGCATAGAATATGCTTTTTCTACATGAACACGGGGGAGGAAATAGTCAGGGTGGAAATTCCCGAATGGGTGGCGGAAAACGATCAACTGTTGAAGCTTACTCATACGCTGGTTTTCGATCAGGCTAAAAAGGGCGGGGGCTACCCCATCGCCATCGCGGAGGCGCATGAGCAGGCTGTCGTCAAGGGTAAGGACAGGGACTTTTTCTTCGATCTGATACGTGAAGCGCTCGTCCGGTCTGATTTTACCGTTGCAGTGTCGAGAAAAGGGCTGTCCAAAAGGATGCCGGGTGTGTGATGGAACATATAGGCGAAGTAGTGGAATCGAGCACGAAAGGGTTTATAGCCCGTTCTCCGAGGATGGGGGAATCTCCTTCTTTCGGCAGTTTTGTAAGGACGGACTCGGAACCCCGCGTTTACGGTCTAGTCTACGAAATTTTAACGGGAAGCAAGGAGCCCGGAAGAAAACCGACTGCATACGATATGAGCATTGAAGAGCTCAGGCGTGAGCAGCCGCAGATATTCGAGCTTTTGAAAACCGAGTTTCATGTTTTGACCCTTGCCTATCTTGAGGGGGGCAAAATCAGGTTTGCCCTCTCGCCTCTTCCCCCTCCCATACACACCTTCGTCCACATGTGCTCGGATGAGGAAAAGAAGGAGCTGAGCTCCGAGGATTTTTTCCTGCGGGCTATTGTCTCTTCTTCGAATGTGCCCGTAGACGATCTCATTATCTCATCCCTTTATAGCGCGCAGAACGTAAGGAAAAAGGACAAGGACTACATGGTGAGAATGGGAAAAAGCTTATCAAGATTTTTCAGAGACGATTATGAAAGGCTCAGTTCGATATTAAGGCGAGTGCTGTAACGGGCATCTCTTAATCGAATATTTTTATGACGCTCCCGTAATCTTCGAGATGGTCGAATAGATAGTCCGGGTTGTGGCTCCCCAACTCCCGGGCTGAATAGCTTCCGGTGGCGACTGCCACTGTGACCGCCCCCGCCGCCCTTCCGTGAATGATGTCGTAGGGTGTGTCGCCTATGACGAATACCTTGTCGAAATCATCCTTCCGCTTTAAGTGGCTTTTGGCTCTTTCGATCGCTTTCCGGATAAGCCCTTCTCTACTTCCCGAATCCGATCCGAATCCGCCGAACTTGAAGTGGCTGTGGAGACGCGACTGCCGTAGCTTTATCCACGCCCCGTGCTCTATATTTCCGGTAGCGATTCCCATGATTATATCTTTCCTCACTGAAAGACTCTCCAGCAAGAAAGGTATGCCCGGCATTATGTCAATGGGCGATTTCACTATTTCTTCTTCAAGATATATTACATAATCGCGGTATAGAGCCTGTGCTTCCTCGGACGTGTATTCCCTTGAGAGACTTCTCATAAACATTTCACCCAGAATCAGAGGGTCGGTTTTTCCAGCCGCGTCTATGCCCGTCATGGCGTCTTTCAGACCGTATATTTTCTCGAATGCACGGTTGGCGGCCCTTGTGCCCGCTCCGTTCGTGAGGAGTATAGTTCCGTCTATATCAAATAAAAGGAGTTTCATCTTCTCTACCTAGTTTACTTTCTCAAGTACCGTCTCGTAAAAATCGCTCTCGAGCTCCCATAGCTCGTGTGCCGTCCCGGAGGCTTCGTGCAGAAGCTTCCGGGACGGATGCTCCCTTTCGCTTATATTTTTAAGAACCATGGCCGCATCGCTCCACCTATTTCCGATTAAATCCATTTTGCGGGAGAGCCCCAGCTCCTTAAGCGGCGGGATCATGTCTTCTGCTTCTATGAGAAAATCCCTGTATATCCACCTGAAACCCGCTCCTCCGACACCCCTTTTCTTTATGACCTGATATCCGAATCTGGCGCACCACTTCCAGTCGGGGGCCTCTTTCCAGTTCGGGAGATCATCCGACCACAATTTGATCATTCTCACCCCCGACTCTCCCCTTCCTCCCTTGGTTCCCCGGAGCATCTTCAAGGCGTTTGAACGAATCGCCTCAGATATTACCTCTTCCAGAGGCCTGACGCCTCTGTCAGGCACGATGTCCATGTAATTGTTATCCAGCGGATTGGACGGATCCTTTGACGCCATGCCCGATTCAAACGCGTCGTACGGAACCTCTTTCAATCCCTCGAAATGGTTATCGGCTACGAGCATTGTCCCCTTTTCGTCGTCGTATCCCCATACGGACACAATATGTCCCGGAAAGTGGGTGGAGGAATTATAGTAGTCGAGGTAAAAAATATCGGTCTGTATTATTACGGGCACGCCGCGATCAATCAGTTTCTTGACAGTGTCGATGGAATTTTTCCGGGCGTGTTTCCATGTAGTCGGTTTCACCGTGAGACTGAAGAAAGCGGACTCCATTCCGGGGCCTCTTACGAATATCATCCTCGTAGGGCTTAGGTTCTCCCTGACAGAATAATAGAAACCGAGTCCGCCGCCCACGCCGAAGCACATCGGCTCCGACCACGGGTATCCGTAGTAAGTCATAATGTCCCTTAGCGTGACCGAGCCGCAGTGGAGGCCGGGGATGTGAACCCAATTGTTTATTACTTTCTTCACAGCATTATTAAACTACCACAAGTTTCCAGCAATTGTAGGACATGCCCGGATAAATTATTTGTATAATTATTTTTGTTTTTTTGGATGACATTATTACGGTATTTGCGGTATTCACAGGACGTTTTATTAATACTATAGACTTAATACTATAGTATTAGAATATTATATGCATATAGAAAATTTAATACATAAAATAAGTACTATTGTCCTCTTAATTATTCAGATGATTGGGATTATATTAAATCATAGGTGATGGCTGATTGGTTCGGGTCTGTTTGAGGTTGTTAAAAGGATTATTAGTTCTTAATTCAGGGAAAGTAACGTTGTAGAGCCATCATCCTCCATAGGGTGAGCCGGCGAAATACGATTTCGCTGGCTTACCCTTGTTTTTTTCTGATATCTGCACCTTCTTCCTTCATTATTCATCTACTATTACCGGTATCCGGAACTTCGTATACTACACTTTTATCCTTATGGAGAGGTAAATTTATGTTACCGAAATTGCTCATTGTGATCATGGTTATTCTTTCGTTCGCCGTTAAATCCGTCGCTCAGGACAGTGCTTCGGCAGTCACGGATAACAAAGAGTTCACAGATTACTGGTACTCCGGGAAAGCGGAGATAACGAGTTACGAACTTAAACAGGGTAGGTACGGACAGCTGCACGACGGCTATGCGGTCCTTATCTTTGTCTCTGAAGATTTTTCAAAAAAGAAGCAGGTGAAACTCGATAGCCCCGGGAACTCAAAAGAAGACGCGATGAAAGTGCTAAAACTCAACAATATAAAAAAATTCAATACGGGAATCTACCGATATTCCATGATGAATTCCGTCTTTACCCCTGTCGATATAGAAGAGTATCCCGACACGCTCAAGATTTCGTCCTCTTCCCAGGAATGGTGCGGCAGCACTTGCACGCAGTTAAATCTGGTCGATGACGAATACAATGTGAAAAGCTTTTCTTATTTCGAGTCCGAAGGGGACAGGGAGTTTAGTCCGGAGGATGAATTTCTCGAGGATGAGGTATGGACGCGGATAAGGCTTGCCCCCCGCAGTCTTCCCGCAGGGAAGATTAAGATAATACCGGGCGCGATGGCGTCGAGATTAACGCACAGAGCTTTGAAGGTCGAAACCGCCCGGGCCTCACTGGAAGAGAATCCGGCTGATACCGCATCGATGGTTTATAAGCTGAATTATCCCGACTCGGGCCGCTCTCTAGAAATTACATTCGAGAAAGCATTCCCATACGAGATTATGTAGTGGAAAGAAACTTATATTAGCGGATTCGGCACCGACGCAAAATGGCTTACGACGCAGGCCGTGAGAAATAAAATTCTCATAACCGATTACTGGGACAAGAATAAACCTGCAGACGTTTTATACAGAGAGGAACTCGGAATTTAAAACGAATAAAGAGGATTGAGAACTAAGCGGCCCCCTGGAGGGGCCGCAATTAGGTCTCTAGTTGACTTCTACTTTAATTTCCTTTGGTTTTGCTTCCTCTTTTTTCGGAAGCGTGATTTCAAGCACGCCGTCTTTGTAATTCGCCTTGATGCTTTCCGTATTCACCTTGTCCGAAAGGGAGAACGATCTGGAAAAGCTTCCGTAGCTGCGCTCGACTCTCACATAGTTTTCTTTCTCGACCTTCTCTTCGGACTTCCTCTCGCCCTTAAGCGTAAGGGTATTCTTGTTGACGTCGATTTTTATGTCTTCTTTACTCACGCCCGGAAGGTCGGCTTTCAGGACATAGCTGTTACCCGTTTCATATACATCCACACTTGGATGCCAATGACCCTCTTCAGCCGTGCCTTCGGCTGCTTCGTCGAACCACCTGCCGAAATCTCCGTAAAACGGTTTAAAGCTCCTGAACGGTTCCCATACTTTTACTCTCATTTTTGTGCCTCCTGATTTTCTGATTTTGCCTTCTTACTTTGAAAATAGTCACGGTTTCGGGGGAGTCAAGGACTGTTTTTTAACTATTATAAAATTATGGTTATGATAATCATATGCGCTCTAAAGGAGGACGATAATGATAACGGCAGAGAGGATAATCAAGCTTTACAACATGAAGCCCCATCCTGAAGAAGGGGGTTACTATGTAGAAACATACCGCGCCAAAGAGGGGATCAAAAAAGACTCGCTTCCGGAGCGGTACACGGGCGACAGAGACCACTCCACGGCAATCCTTTACCTTCTTACACACGATACCAGGTCTTATTTGCACCGGCTCAAGAGTGATGAGGTATGGCACTTCTATCTGGGCGATCCCGTTCAGATGATTATGATACACCCTAGCGGAACAATCAAAGTCATCTTCTTAGGCCAGGATCTCAAAGCGGGTCAGTTCGTTCAGGTCGCCGTACCGGCGGGTCTTTGGTTCGGCTGTTATTTGCTCGAAGGGGGTGAATTCGCGTTGATGGGGGCTACCGTCGCGCCCGGTTTCGAATTCTCGGATTTCGAGCTCGGAGACAGAAAAGAATTAATAGAGCGATTTCCCCGGCATGAGGATTATATAGAGAAGCTGACACCTTGAAATCAAAGTTTTACTTCAATATAGGCTTCTTTCTTAACTCCGTCGAGCCAGTCTCTCAGCTGAACTTCCGCTTTTTGCCTGTAGAGAATATCGCTGATTTCCTGTTTGGTTTGCTCGTCGATTGCGATTTCATTTGAGGATTCCGGGTCCGAGTCATCGGACTTCTCGGCATTCGTCCTTTCGAGAACCTTGACTATGTGATAACCGGCGGGAGATTCGACCGGGCCGGAAACTTTTCCCTCAGGTGTGTTTTCAACCGCTACCTCCAGGGCCTGAATTAAATCGCCTTTTTTGAAGTAACCTATATCTCCGCCCTTCTCGGCCGACAGTGCGTCGTCCGAATATTCTTTCGCCAATTCACCGAAATCCTGGCCGGATTTAGCCATCTCGGCTACCTCCCGGGCTTTTTGTGCGGCGTCGGGGCTGTTTGTCGATATCAGTATGTGCGCTATTTTTACCTCTTCGCCGGACTCTGCCGGACTTGCCGTAATCGATGTCGATCCGGCACCGCCGTAGTTCTGTTCGTAGTATCTTTGTATCTCGGCATCCGTGATTACAATTCGGTTTTTTAACTGTGAATCGAGAAGTTTGTTCCCGAGTGTCTGAAGCCTCCACTGCTCCCTGAAGCTTTCGGGGGTCAGGTTTTGTTTCTTTAAAACCTCCTCCATCTGCTCATCATTCAGATTGTACTTCCTCTTTACCTGCTCTATGCTCGCATCGAGTTCGGCTTCCGTAACTTTGATGCCGAGTTTTTCTGCTTGCTGTTCAAAGATCTTCTGTTCGATCATTTGCTGGAGCACCGATCGTTCGTTTATCTCCTCGGTTGATGTCAGGTTGATGCTGAGAGCCATCTCTCTGACTTCTGACAGTGTGATGATGTCATCATTGACGATTGCTACGACCCTGTCCACTGTCTCTCGTGACTCTGCCGTCTTAAAGACAGGCAAAATAAGTAAGAGAACTAATGCTGTCAAAAATCCTGTTTTTTTGTTAGTCACTTTTAACTTTCTCCTCTAATCTCTCTTTATAGGTCAAAACGCCCCAATCCTTCCTCAAACCGTTGACGTATTCTATCACTTTTTTATTGACTAATTCGGACCGTATTTTTCTTTTTATCTGTCCGTCCGGGACAGTGCCCGCCGTTTCGTCTATTTTAATTATATAGAATCCGTCTTCAACTTCCAGCGGTTTTGATATTTCTCCCTGTGCCATAGAGAAAATTTTCTCTTCGATGTGGACAGGGTACCGGCCTTTCTCAACGTAGCCTACCTTGCCCGCCATTTTAATCGACTCCATATCATCGGAGTATTCACGGGTGAGCTTTTCAAAGTCTTCTCCGGCCTGAGCCCTTTCTGAAACCATCTCGGCCCGTGCGAATGCGTCCTGTTTCGTGAGACCTTCTTTCGGCTTGGGCTTAATAAATATTACGCTTATACCTACGCGCTCGAAGTCTTCCTTGTTGGTGTCATAATATTTCTGAATATCCCTTTCACCGATGTTGATGTCATTCAATATATCCTGAGCAAACGCCTGTCCCACGAGCTGTTTTTTGAAGCTCTCTGTCCTCTCGATTATATCTTCCCTGCGGTCGATTCCCCTTTTGAGCGCTTCCTCGTAGATAATCTTTTGGTTTATATAGGAGTCCAGGAATTCATTCAGCTTCTCTCCGGAAGATAAATACATTTTTCTCTTCTTGAGCGGGAGTTTGTTAACCGCCTCCATTAATTCATCTAGCGTTATCCCTTCAGAGCCTATGACTGCCACAACTCCGGGGCCTCCGGGTCTCGACTCAGAATTCGTCTTTTTCTCCCTGTAAAAATTATTGAAATCGCCGCATCCGGCAAGTACTGCCAGTGCCGATAAAAAGATAATTAATTTCATCTTTACCATTTGCCTCCTTACGCTATCTTTCCGGCCTTTTTTCTTTTTGGGTTCTACCGAGTTTGTGAATAATCCTTTTTATTTCAGCCAGCGGTTCTTGTGCCTCGAAGTATATTTCCGTTCTTCCCGATCGTGGATATTTTGCGTACAAGGGGGAGTTTTCGGAAAATGTTATAACGGCTTTCTTGCTTCCAATCTCAGCTTTTTTGATCAGGAGTTTTTTCATCATTATTTTTAGTTCAATCAGTTCTACGAGCGAGGCCGCCGGTCCCGGGATTTCGCCGAAGCGGTCCCTTAACTCGGAGGTAATTTCACGAAGGCTGTCCTCGTCGTTAACAGCGGATAATCTTTTGTAGAAAAGAAGCCTCTCCGTGTCGTTCGATATGTAGTCATCCGGTATGAAAGCGGGAGAGCTCACCGAGATGTCGGTCTCGATTTCCTCCTTGACCTTCTTGCCTTCGAGCCTCCTTACCGCCCCTTCCAGCATATCCAGATAGAGCTCGATTCCGACATCCGCGATGTGGCCTGACTGCTCGGTTCCGAACAGGTGCCCGGCCCCTCTTATTTCCAGGTCGGAAAGGGCGAGCTTATAGCCCGAACCCAGTTCCTTTAGATCTGAAATTGCCCGCAGCCTCCTTCTCGCTTCCGGCGACAGTGATGATCGTGACGGGATTAATAAATACGCGTAGGCCTTTTTTTCCGACCTCCCGACCCTTCCTCTCAGCTGGTAAAGATCGGCAAGCCCGAAAGTGTGGGCGTCGTCGATGATAATGGTATTTGCCCTCGGTATATCGAGTCCCGACTCTACTATCGCGGTCGTGACCAGAATGTCAAGATCGCCTTCGATGAATTTTGTGATCGTTTTTTCAAGCGCTTTCTCCCTCATCCTTCCGTGCGTGACTTCTATTCTGGCGCCCGGAAATAGTTTCTGGAGCCTCTCGGCGACCCGGTGAATATCTTCGATGCGGTTGTGTATGAAATATACCGATCCCTTGCGGTCGATCTCCCTTGTAACGGCCTCCTTGATGATGTCCGGGGTTGACTGATATACGTAGGTCTCGATTGCCTGCCTCCCTTCGGGCGGGGTGTTTATAAGGCTTATATCGCGAATTTTTGCGAGCGAGAGCTGGAGAGTTCTCGGTATCGGGGTGGCGCTCATTGAAACAGTGTCCACCCCTTCTCTAATCTTCCTGAGTTTTTCCTTCTGGGATACCCCGAATCTGTGCTCCTCGTCGATTATAACGAGTCCGAGGTCCTTAAATTTGATTTTTTCACCGAGAAGCTTGTGGGTTCCGATAATAATATCGATCTTGCCGTTTTCGAGTTTCGAAAATATCCCCGCTGCCTGTTTGCCGGTTTTAAATCTGGACAGTGATTCTATCACAAGCGGATAATCCTTAAGCCGGGCTAGAGAGGTTTTATAGTGCTGCTGGGCAAGCAGCGTGGTGGGGACGAGAAAAGCGACCTGCTTTCCGTCGGAGACAGCTTTAAAGGCGGCCCTCAGCGCGACTTCGGTTTTTCCGAATCCTACGTCCCCGCAGATAAGTCTGTCCATCGGCGTGGAGGCCTCCATATCCCTTATTACTTCCTCAATAGCGGCTTCCTGGTCGGGTGTTTCTTCATAGGTGAATGCAAGCTCAAACTCCCGGAATTGCTCGTCACCGGGCGTAAAGGCGTACCCTTTCATGGCTTTTCTCCTCGCGTAGAGTTCGAGAAGCTCCCTTGCTACATTTTCTACCGCTTTTCTTACTTTCCTTACCCTTGTATTCCAGCTCTGGGTTCCTAGTCGGTCCACCTTGGGCTTTTTGCCGTCCCCTATGTATCTCTGAACAAGTTTGAGTCTGTCTATCGGGACGTATATCTTGTCTCCGCCCGCATATTCGCACTGGATGAAGTCCCCCTCCGAGTCCCCTATCTTAAGCCTCTTCAGGCTTCTGAAAATACCGACCCCGAAATCCACATGCACTATATAATCCCCGGGTTTAAGCTCGCTGAAGGAAGTTATAAATGCGGAAGGAACGTCGGCGCCCTTTTTTCGGGTTCCCCTTTCTTTCTTCTCCCCGAGGATATCCCATTCCGTAAGGACTTCAATTTTCGCCTCAGGGAGCCTGAACCCGTGTGAAAGCTCGCTTACATGCGCGTTTACTTCTGTAATTCCGCGCCCCTTAAGGATGTTAACCAGTTTTTCCCTTTCGGTTGCGGTTTGAAATGAGAGGTGGAGCGAGTAACCCTTTTGCCTGCAGCCCTCTATTTCTTCGGAAAGCGCGTCGAGCGGCGAATCCGTACCTCGTGCAGCTTCTATGAAAACGCGCTCACCGTTAAACTCTATGGATTTGAACCCCGTCTCTTCAATGTTAAGTTCCCTCAGAAAGATTTGTTGATAACCGGCTCTTTCTTTGTCGATTTCCGATAAATTAAAAAATAGCTCTCCGGCACCGGGCGCTACCTTCAGGTGTCTTTTTATAAGGGGCTCGGTTTTGTTTCGCGCTTTCATGTACTCTTCGGCCGCTCTTGGAGATTCGTCCTCATCTTCGGTTACGATAATCGTGCTCTCCGGCAGGTATTCGAATATTGAGCCTGGAGGCTTATAGAATGCCGGGAGCAGCCACTCTATATTTGCCAGCCTGTTTCCCTTCCCTATTTCCTCGGTGAGAGCGAGCTTGTTCCGTGCCGTAATCCCCTCTTCTCCGGCTTTATGCTTCAGATATCTTACGGCCCTTTTGATAGAGTCCGCGTTTAATATAACCTCGCTTCCGGGAAGGATAGTCACAGTTTCGATCTTATCTCTTGATTTCTGATCTTCCGGATTGAACAGTCTTATCGAGCCGATTTCGTCCCCTATGAATTCGATTCTCACGGGACTGTCTTGCCCCGGGGAAAATATATCGACTATCGAGCCTCTTTCACCAAGCTCGCCTTCCTTCTGTACAAAGTCGGTACGGGTATAGCCGGATTGAATTAACCCCTCGATTAATTCCTCTCTGTACAGAATATTTCCCTTTTCGATACTGATAACGGAATGCTCAAATATTTTCTTTGGGACGGTTTTTTCGTAAAGAGCGGATTCCTCGGCTATAACAAGCCCGCCTTGTAGTGCCGAATTGAGCCAGTGAATCCGGGCTGAAGAGCTCCGTGTGTTCGACGAAAACAGGGATTCCGCGCTCCCGAACTCCCTTTTTAAAAGCACAGGCGGAGTTTTGTTCAAAAAAAAGGAGAAATCGCGGGAAGCGGCCCGGGCCTTTTTTGCTGTCGGCGATACGAATAATACAGGTCTTTGAATCTTGAGCCAAAGAGCGTGCACAAGAAAGAATTTTGAAGAGCCGCGGAGTCCGGAGATATACAGGTCTTTTTCGCCGCCATCTATCTTTTTGCACAGCTCTTTAAATTTATCATTGACCCAGAGCGATTTACCGACGCTTGTGGAATTGAACTGCGGTTTGGTATTCACCCGGATTAGTATACCGACTTGCTACTGTCCGCTAAGCTCCTCTGCTATGAGCTTGCCCATCTCGATACATCCTACCTGTACAGTTCCCTCCTGGTATATATCGGCGGTTCTGTAGCTCTTTTCAAGCACTCTTTGTACCGCACTCTCTATATCGCTCGAAGCCCGGTCCATATCGAATGAATATTTAAGCATCATCGCTGTCGTGAGGACAGAGGCGATGGGGTTCGCAATATCCCGCCCGGCAATGTCGGGAGCGCTGCCGTGCACCGGTTCATAAATCGCCCCTTTCCCGATGCTGGCGGAAGGGAGCATCCCGAGTGAGCCCGTCAACTGAGCCGCCTCGTCGCTTATGATGTCTCCGAACATGTTCCCCGCGAGCATTACATCAAAGCTCCCGGGCCTCCTGATAAGCTGCATGGCCGCGTTATCCACATAGAGGTGCTCAAGCTCCACATCCGGGTATTCCGTCTTTTGAATCCTGCTTACGACAGTCCTCCAGAGCTGCATAACCTCGAGAACGTTCGCTTTATCGATCGAAGTCACTTTCTTTTTCCTCTTCCTCGCTATATCGAAAGCGACCCTTGCTATTCTTTCGATCTCCCCTGTGGTGTAAACGAGTGTGTTGAAGCCTTTTTGTTCAGTCTCGGATATATTTTCTATCCCGCGCGGCGTGCCGAAATATATTCCGCCCGTGAGTTCCCGCACTACCATTATGTCCGTCCCTTCGACCACTTCTCTCTTTAATGTCGAGGCGTCGGCAAGAGCGGAATAGACGACCGCGGGTCTGAGGTTGGCGAATGCGTCCAGTTCCTTTCTGAGCGCCAGGAGACCGCTTTCGGGTTTTTTCTCGTGCTCGAGATTCTCCCATTTCGGTCCGCCGACAGCTCCCATTAACACTGCGTCCGAGGTTTTCGCTTTCTCAAGCACCTCTTTTGTTACCGGCACCCCTCTCTCGTCGATCGAGCTCCCGCCGAAGAGAGCGGTTTTCGTCTCGAAATCGGTGTTGTATTTTTCTCCGATGATTTTAAGTATGTCCAGACTCACGTTAGTAACTTCAACTCCGATTCCGTCGCCCGGAAGCACAAGTACCTTAGGCAATCTATCTCTCCTTTTTCCTGAATTTAAACGCATCGTATTTTACCCACCGTAGATATATAGGGGAAGTCCCTTTCTCAGGTGATCCGAAGTTTGAAATAAGGCGGCTTGAGCGTAGAATAGTCTTAATTCGTTGATAGAAAAAAATTCCCCCCTGAACGGGGAGGCGTTATCCGACATACGGATAGTATGAGATTACTCCAGAAGAAATGGCTCGTTTCACTTTTTTTGTTCCTCGTCTCGCTCGGTATATATATCCCCTCGGCCGGCAGTGATTTCGTCTGGGACGACGTCGAGACGATCGAAAACAGTTACTTCGCTTTTCAGGCCTCAAGCATAAGCTCGATAATAATTCCCGGTGAGAGAGAGGAAAAGAAAGCTCTCTATTATCGTCCGTTAATTTACGCATCCATGGTTCTGGATAAGGGGGTCTGGGGGGTATCCCCTCTGGGATTTCATTTAAGCAATATAATATTTAACGCGTTTTCGACCGTTCTTTTTTATTTGCTGGTTTTGCTCCTGTTAAAGGAATTTCAAATCGGAAGATACCATTCTGCGGCTTTCGTCTCGGCATTGCTTTTTGCCTTTTACCCTATGCACGTGGAGTCCGTCTCATGGGTTTCCGGCAGAACCGATGTGATATGCGGGCTCTTTTTCTTTCTCGCTTTTATAGCTCATATTCTCTCTTTCAAACATATGTATCTCCTTTTTGTTGCGGCGGTCGGATTTTCGCTTTCGCTGCTCTCTAAAGAGGTAGCCGTTATTTTCCCCCTTACTGTTCTTATATTGGATTTTCTCACCGGAAGGCTCGCGAGGTTCAGCAGTATACCGAGATATGGGGTCTATACTGGCCTTTTGCTACTTTACATCTATTTAAGGGGGAGGGGTTTTGTGAATATTCCCGAGCTTTCCGGCGGGAGAATAGCGCCTGAGTCCTACGTGTCGCCGGGCGCAGGAGCATTACCGGAAATTACAGGCGTAATTAAGGTAATACTGGGCTCGTATTTCCTTTACTTCAAGAAGCTCATCTTCCCGTTTGAGTTCAACGCGTTTATTGAATCAGTGCCGCACGGTTTTTACTATATAATTTCGTCGCTTGCCGTTCTCGCGATGCTGCTCATTACAGCATTCATTTCAGCGGTGAAATATAGAGGGATTACGGCTTTTTCCATCCTGTGGATTCTTATTACGTTAATTCCCTCGGTACTCGTGTCTTTATTCGATTTAGCCTCAACGCCCGCAGCCGAAAGGTATCTTTATATTCCGTCTGCGGGCCTGTGTATTTTATTAGGCTATTATATTTTTCGACCGGGGAGCGGAATCCTGACAAACAGGGCTTCATGGGTTTTTGCGTCCTTACTCCTGGCGGTGTATCTATTCTTTACTGTTCAAAGGCAGGGTGTGTGGAATGACAGGCTCTCCCTCTGGGAGGATACATCGAGGAAATCCGCGACAAGCCCTATACCTCATATAAATTACGGAATGGCACTTCTTGATGCGGGCAGAGAGGACGAAGCGCTGAAAGAGCTTCTTAAAAATTTTGGCAGCGGTGTCGATGCAAGTAATGAGGCAATGTCGGTTACGGCAAATAACATTGGAGTTGTATATATTAATAAAGAAGATCTTCGAAGTGCCGAGAATTGGTTTTTGAGAGCTTATGCCTATGATCCCGATTACTATAAAACGAACTATCACCTCGGACTTGTTAACTACATGAAGGGGTACTCGGAGAATGAGAATTCATACTACGGGGTTTCGGAGGATTACCTGAAAAGGGCGCTCGAACTGCGTCCCGGTTATGGGAAAGCGTATTTATTGCTGGCGATGGTCTTCGTCGAGCTCGACGATACGGAAAAAGCAAAAAGTTATGCCGAGCTTGCTTTAAAAAGCGGGCTCACGGATTCAACCGCACGTAAGGCCAGGAAGATACTGGAGACCGAAAACTGAAGCGAGTTTTTTATATGAGCGGGAAAAAAGGGAAGAAAGCTAAAAAAGATATATCGGATACTGGCCCTGAGCATCCCCCTTCCGGGACGCTCGGAGAGTACGGAAGGATTAAAACTATTTTCACGCACAGGGCTTTTGCGGCACTTTTATTGTTTATTATTTCTTTTGCCGTATTCATCCCGTCTATACATAACGGGCTGGTTTGGGATGATAACTCTTATGTTGAGAAAGCAGCCAATAACCATTATTCCTCCTGGACGAAATTCAACAAATTCATTCCTAAAGAGAAAAAAGGGAAGAGAGGCAAATACTTCAGACCCGTTTATGGAGCCTCTCTGGATATAGACAACAAAATATGGAACGGATCGCCCCGCGGATTTCATTTAACCAATGTTGTTTTACATTCCGTAACGACGGTTCTCCTTTATTTTTTAATTCTTCTACTGTTCAGAGAATTAGGGAGGGGCCGGGGGGACAAGGAGGCGTTTCTCTCGTGTATGTTGTTCGCGGTCTATCCCCTTCACGTTGAATCGGTTTCTTTTATTGCCGCCAGGGGGGATATACTCGCGGCGTTGTTTTTTTTGCTCTGCCTTATATTTTACATATATTCCTACAGAAATATTTTATTTATAGTCCTTGCGGGCTTTTTCCTTTACCTCTCTTTCTTGTCCAAGGAGGTGGCTTTTTCTTTTCCGATTCTTGTTGTGGGTTTCGATCTAATAAGCAGAAAATTATTCAAGCGCGTGAATATATTTAAATACCTCATTCTCGGATCTATCTTGGCTTTTTATATATATATGAGATCCAGGGGATTCGTGAGCTTTGCCGATCTCCTGGGGAAGGGCGATTTTCAAATCATCCACGGACCAGCCGGACTATGGGAGTCTGTCAACATATTCCTTAATACGTATCTGTTTTATGTGAAGAAATTTCTTTACCCCTATGACCTGAACCACTTCATAGGCACCATTACCGGGGGCGGGGCCATTCATTTGATTCTTTCTTTATTATTGATAGGGGCGGCCTCTCTCGCGTTTGTTGTTTCATTCAGAAAAAAAGAGAATATTACGGCTTTCTCGATACTGTGGGTTTTCGCCACGCTCGGTCCGGCCGTAATGATCGCTCTTTATCCCCTGGCCATTACGCGATATGCGGAGAGGTTTACGTATGTTCCCTCGGCCGGTTACTGCCTCTTGCTAGGTTACTTGCTGATTCAGGCGGGGATCAGGAGCAGGCTCAAATGGGTCGGCTGGGCGGCGGGGGGAGTTTTATTCGCGTCATTTGTTTTCGTGACCGTCAGGGGTCAGGAAGTATGGAAAGACAACTTTATTTTCTGGGAACACGCGGCCCGTAAATCCCCCGGTCAGATGGCACCACTGTTAAATTACGGAGATCAGCTGAGGAATGCCGGTAGAACAGACGAGGCTATTCGGCAATTTCAAAAGGCGCTCAGCCCTGAATTTAGCGGCGACAATCGGGGTAAGTCGCTTGCGGCCCACGGACTCGGGGTTTCTTATATTGATAAAGGTGATTATAACAAGGCGGAAAAGTCGTTCAAGGCTGCCCTTAATTATAACCCCGAATACGAGGGTGATTTTAACTATTACATGGGCTATATCTTTTTGGCAAAGAATGATTTATCGAATTCCAGGAGGTATTTTGAGCAATCCACTCAGTTAAATCCCGGAAATCCTAACGCGCACTATCTCCTAGGGGGGATTTACTTTTACCAGGCCGGGCGGGAGAATTCGGCTGATAAATACAGGCTCGCGGAGAAATCGCTACAGAAGGCATTGAGAATAAGACCCGGATTTTCAAAGGCTCGAATTTATTTGGCAAAGGTTTATCTGGCGCTTGGCGAGAAGGATAAAGCGCGCGAGCAAGCGCTGGAAGCTCTAAACTCAAAAGACGCCAACGACGTAAAGGAAGCCAGAGCGATTCTGAGTGGCAATTAATGCCGCAATTACGAATTCGGATCATTCAAGCTCCCGAATTTCATTTCACGAAGTTGGTGAGTGTTCCTATCCCCTCGATTTCGACCTCTACCTTGTCACCGCTTTTTATCGGTCCCACTCCGGAAGGTGTGCCTGTTGATATCAAGTCCCCCGGCAGGAGTGTCATGACGCTCGAGATGAAATTAATCAGTGTAGGAATATTGAAAAGCAGGTTGGAAGTTCTCGAGTGCTGCTTTCTTTCGCCGTTTAAATAGGTCGAGATTTCCAGATCGCCCGGATCGATTTCTGTCTCGATAACAGGCCCGAACGGAGCGAATGTGTTGAAACCCTTTGCTCTTGTGAATTGGATGTCTCTTGCCTGCAGGTCTCTTGCAGTAATATCGTTCAGGCATGTGTAACCGAGCACATAATCGAGCGCTTCGGACTCCTTGATTCCGCTCGCTTTTTTCTTTATAACTACCGCGAGCTCCCCTTCGTAGTCCACGTGTGAGGACATATGTCCGGGATAGTTTATGTTATCTCCGTGTCCGATTGCCGAGGTTCCGGGTTTGAGGAAGATTCTGGGCTCTTCAGGTAAAGCCTTATCCATCTCCTCGGCGTGATCCCTGTAATTCAGCCCTACGGCCACGATCTTTGTCGGGCTGGTAGGCGGTAGCCATTTTATATCCTCCGGGCTGTGTGTTTTGTCCGTTACCCTGTATTCCGCGAAGATATCGCCCTCGATCTCTTTGATAACCGTTTCCTCCAGGACACCGTAGTAAACCTGTTTATTATCCGCTTCGAATTTAAGAATCTTCATACGTTTGTCTCCTGATTATAATATTGACGCATTAATTCAAGTCGAAGATTATACAATATTCAATACTTCACCTCTTTTAAGTAGAGTCCACACGGAGGGGCTGAGTATACGTATCTCATTTTCTCCCCCGCCGCCAGGATATCCCGAAACTGTACGGGTGTTATCTTTTGCTTTCCTACCTGCACCAGAGTCCCCACTATAAGCCTTACCATTCTTTTAAGGAAGCCATTGGCCTCGATCCGGAATTCCAGTAAACCGTTTTGCATTTCTATCGCGGCATCCTGAACCGTTCTCACTGTTGATTTGACTTCCGCTCCGGTTAGAGCAAACGCCCTGAAGTCATGCTCTCCTTTAAGCATTAATACGGCTTCATTCATCAGTTTTGTATCGAGCGGATACGGGATAAACCAGGCTCTTTTTCTCAGGAGAGCAGAGGGAAAATCGCGGTTCAGGATTCTATATACGTAAACCTTGCTCTTGGCCGAAAATTGTGCGTGGAATTCGGCATCCGCCTCTCCCGCCTGAATTATGGCTATATCTTTGGGGAGCATCGAATTCAGCCCTTTTTGAAAGTCCTCCGTGCTCAACCTGCTCCGGGTTTTGAAATTTGCGACCTGACCCAGGGCGTGGACACCCGAATCCGTCCTCCCCGAGCCTATAACCTTTATGTTCTCCTCGGTAATGCGCTCAAGGGAAGTTTCTATTACTTCCTGTATAGTTAAACCGTGCGGCTGTCTCTGCCATCCGAGATAGTTTGTTCCTTCGTACTCTATGACGAGCTTAATGTTTCTTGTCAACTAGATTCCGCCCTTGTCGAATTCTATGCGCGGGTCGAGTATTACGTAGAATATGTCAACAACAAGATTGGCCAGTACCAGCATTATGGTATATACGATAGTAATTCCCATCACCAGCGGGTAGTCGCGGTTAGATACTGCGAGGACAAAAAATCTCCCGATTCCCGGTATGGCGAATATATATTCCACGACGAAAGATCCGGTAACGAGAAACGCGGTTATCGGACCCAGTACCGTAACTACGGGTATCAACGCGTTTCTAAGTATGTGTTTTGTTGTTACTTGAAAACTGCTGAGTCCCTTTGCCCGGGCCGTTCTTATGAAGAGGGCTTGTGAGGTATCGAGCATGCTCGCTCTTATAAGGCGTGCGAGGTAGGCCGCAGGGCCTGCGGCGAGGGTGAGCGCGGGCAGAAGAATGTGCGACGGCCCTCCCCAGAGCGCGGCGGGAAGCCACCTGAGCTTGACCGAAAACAGGTAGATTAATAAAGCTCCTACGACAAAATTCGGAACCGATACCAGAGCCGTTGCGATTGAGACGGAAAAGAAATCAAAAATCCCCCCGGGTCTTGTTGCGGATAATACCCCTATCATGGTTCCGAGCGCTATAGCAAAAAACAGGCTTATCAGTCCAAGCTGAACGGATACAGGGAGGGTTTCCCTGATTATATCGTTTACAGACCTGTCTATGTATTTGTAGGATGGGCCGAAGTCGCCGCGTGTCACGTTTGCCAGATAAGTAAGGTACTGTTCTACGAGGGGCTTATTGAGACTGTACTTGGCCTCAATGTTTTTTTTGATCAGTGGCGGAAGCTTTTTTTCGGTGTCGAAAGGGCCTCCCGGCAGTGTTCTCAGGAGAAAAAACGTTATAGTCGCTACCGCCAGCACAACGAAGATTCCGGTCAGGGCGCGGCTTAGAATAAATTTGCCAATCAAGCCCGGCTATCCTTTTAACCTTCTTTTCTAACTACGAAGCTTTGCTTTGACAGAAGTCCCTTGGAATCTTTGGCAATTATCGTTATAAGATTTATCTCGTTCTCAAGTTTAAGCTCAAGAGACACAGGCACTTCGGTTTTTGTCGAAGGCAGGAGCGCGACCTTGTCTTCTCCCAGGAATACTGAGACAAGCTCTATACCGTCCTTGTCGTTTACGTCACCGGTTAGTGTGATGATATGAGAATTTGTGGAGATGGGCGGACCTGTGACGCTGATTATTGGCGGGGCCTCGAAAATTTCCTGGTAGAGGGCGCTGTCTGATTCCCCTTGCGAGCTAAGCGGCTTTGAAATCCGGACCTTGTCGCTTCTTATCCAGCCGGCTCTGTTCTCATCGAGGTTAATCTTTATCCATTTCCCGTTCTGTCCAATGCTGCTGAATGCTGCGCCCGTCTCAGACATCGCTATAATAGGGGCTTCCTTAAAACTACCCCCCCTGATAAATACATTACCCCCGGGAACTGTAACGCGCAGTTTTTCTTTTGAGAAATCGGCGCCGGGTTTGTTCTCAGGGATCAATAAATTGCTGAACAGCCCTTCCTTGAAAATGTCATCCATAATTTGAAGTTCGACTTCTATCAATGAGTCGGGACCGTTTACAGAAAATATAAAGCTTGCGTCCTTGATTCCTCCGGGCGCAAGGTTCTCAATTTCCGCTCTCCCCTTCTCAAGAAAAACGTTGTCCCCGGAATTATTCTTAAGGCTTATGATCGTTTTTTCCGATGCCCCCGGGCCGATATTTTTCACCCGTACATGAAGGGCGATTTTCTCGCCCGTTTCCGGAATGCTGTTACCGTTGCCCGATGAGCCGTACCTGCCGTCGTCGACTATCTCGTAATTAAACGCGTAAAGGGGTCTGTCGAGCCCGGACGTATCCAGATTGAAGCTGAAATCCGGTATCGATGATTTGTTTGCGTCCTCGAATTCAAGCGTGACGAGATCGTCCCTGGTAAGACTCCACTTGGGTATCTCGAATTTCGTGCTCCAAGATTTCTTTTCGCCCGGGTTGAGTTTGCCGAATATTAGATCCTTTCCTTCGAAAACCGGGTTTTCGGATTTGGTCGTAGCTAATAATCTGTAAAGCGGTTCTGTGCCCGTGTTTTCAACCTCGACTGTAGCCTCGATCTCGCCCCCGGCTTTTCCCTGCGGCTTCTCAGGGGTAACAGAAACTGAAATGGAGGGTTTGGACGGCTTAACTTTTTCGTATGACCAGTCCACTCCCATAAGCCGCCATTTGTCCACTATCTTGTTTTCCTCTTTCTTGGAAATCTCCGTAATGCCGACCTGAATTTCTCCCAGGGACTGATTCCTGGAAGGTTCGCTTGAGGACTGGATGATTTCTCTTGCGAGGGAGACGTAGAAGTCTTCTTCCAGCTTTTGTCTTCTTTCCTCTTTGCTTAGGGCCTCTTCAGGGGTCGGTTCCCCTTCATTGTCGATTACCCTGTTATCAAGATAAGTAATGGAATATGTAGGCTTATCCAGGTTTATGCTCTCTTTTTTCCCTTTTTTGTCCGGTTTGTTCAGACGGTTATCGGGGTTGGGGTGAAATGTTATCAATTCGTCGTTGATTATCGCCGGGTGGAGAATGATATCCGGCGTAACCCCTACATCCTGTATTGATATGTCGCCCGGAGTGAGGTACTGAGCAATTGTAAGTTTAAGCGCCGATCCGTCGTTCAGATCGAATATTTGCTGTACGGACCCCTTGCCGAAAGTTCTTTCCCCTATTACGATGGCTCTTTCGTTGTTCTTTAACGCTCCCGCCACGATCTCCGAAGCGCTTGCGCTTCCGGAATCGACGAGCACGACGATATTTCCGCCGAACTGATGGTCCTTATCGTTTGCGTGGTATCTTTTCGCGGAATTGCCTATTTTCGTTGTAACTATAACGCCGCTGGTCAGGAACAGATCGGAGATTCTCTCCGCCTGGTCGAGCAAACCGCCCGGGTTGCCCCTCAGGTCAAGAATCATGCCCCTGGCATTGTCTGTGTCGTCTTTGATATTTTGAATAATGCTGTCGAGCGTATTTTTTTGGAAGTCCCTGATCCTCACGTATTTGATGCCGCCGTCAAGCTCAAAAGTCTCAACGCTCTCTATTACAATGGTATCGCGCACTATTTTAAATTCCCGGGGGGAGTTAAAACTGTCCCTCATTACGTGGATGGATACCTCCGTGCCTTTACGGCCCCTTAGTTTACTTACAGCCTCTATGAGAGACATATTTATGGTCGATTCATTTTCGATCTGGACTATCTTGTCGTTAGGTTTTATTCCAATGCGGTATGCCGGGGTTCCTTCTATTGGTGAAATTACTGTCAGCTCCCCGTCCCTCACGCCTATTACTATTCCGAGCCCTCCGAAGCTCCCTTCGGTCTCTATCATGAATTCCTTATATACCTGAGGGGTTATTATGCTCGAGTGCTGGTCGAGAGAGCTTAGCATTTTGTCGAGGACTGAATATTCTATTTCGCTTATCTCCGGATCATTGGGCGACATATGGGGGCTTATGAATGTGAATACCTGCTCCATTGTTTTGGTCACGTCATCCAGATCCCTTACTCCGCTCATATCGAATACCGCTTTTTCGTCGACTACCTGAACTTCGAATTCTCCGCCGTCTTCCCCGCCAGGGAAATCAACCAGCACCTGATCCACTATCTGCTCCAGTCTTCCGAGTCCCTCTATGAGCATATGTTTGGGATCGATTACGGATTTATCGACGTAATACCTTTTCACATACTGCATCACGACATTCGTAATATTGAGATTATCGGCTTCGGCCTTTTGTCCGAAATTCCCGAGGCTCGGCGAGAAAAGGAGTATGTACGTTATGGATACGAGTAACGCTGATACGACGAAAAGTTGTTTTAGCGAATTGGAAAATCTTTTCAAAATTTGCTCTCCTTCAGTTTCTATAGATCGGTTTTTCTAAATATTATCACACCATACACGCGGGCAATCAAATAATAACCCGGTATGTATGGTAATTCCGGCGGTGCGTTTTCAAATTCATTTCACGATTTCCGGGTTATTGCTCCGGGGCTTTTATGATAATGTAATAATTCTAACAGATTTTTCCTCCAAA
Organism: Deltaproteobacteria bacterium; assembly: GCA_040223695.1. Taxonomy (NCBI): domain Bacteria; kingdom Pseudomonadati; phylum Myxococcota; class Myxococcia; species Deltaproteobacteria bacterium. The sequence goes on along the minus strand of JAVKFU010000013.1, from coordinate 168,781 downwards.
TGTTCTTTTGTGTCGAGTTAAACTGAGGGACTGAATATATATAATCTATTTTATATATACTACAAAGTCCTGGCTGATAGCTGTTTTTAAGTGAAATATGACAAAAGGTTTTTTCCGGCTTAGGATTCCAGGGGTAAAAAAGTTATAGAAAATACGATAACCGTGTGCTAGGTTTTTAGGAAAAGAAGGAAGGGGTTACGAATGAAAGAAAAATATTTATCCGCTTTAATGGGTTTTACCATGTTATTTTCACTCGCCTCGGCGCCGCTCGTGCTTTCGTCATGCGCGGCGGGTACGGGGCCTTCCCCCGCAACCACACAGGGCGCGGCCGCTGGGGCCGCGGTGGGTTCCGTGGCCGGTCTTCTTATAGATAACGACAATAGATGGCGCGGCGCGTTAATCGGAGGTCTTCTCGGAGGAGTGCTCGGGGGCACGGTAACTGAAATATCGCAGAGGGCTTCCCGTGAAGCCGCGGCCGAGGGAAGGCCGGTCGTTTATCAGAGTAATGACGGTTTTCAGAGGGTCGAGGCTTCTCCGGTCGGGTACGACGAAGAAACCAGGTGCAATAAGGTTCGGGAACGCGTATGGCAGGAGGGCAGGCTCGTAAAAGACGAGGTAAGGGAAGTATGCGAGTCCGAAAGGACCGAGCCTCGTTACTATTATGAGTGATATTGTATGAAGACCCGTTGTTTGGACCGGCGTTGTGCGCCTGTTTTTCAAGCGGCCTGGCGGGCGCCGGCCTTAAATTTCTTCTGTTGCCGGAAAGTCTTGACAAGGTGTATTATTTATGATGTAATTGCTTTAATTTTAAAGGAGGAAGGAACGTGATGTCACTGGTCCACATTTTTCTCTCCTTACGCCTGAGAAAAGGACTTGACATTAACCTTTTTCTGTGTTGTAATTCTGTGCAGTTGTGAATTTGTATGACTATCTTTTGAGTATTTGTATTTAATTGTTTGTTTGAGGAGATGGAGGTTGCCTGAAAGAACAAATCCAGAGCGATTTTCATTGCTGTTTAGAGTAAAACTTTGAAGGAGGATTCTTTTATGCAAAAAGGAAATACAATAAACAATATCAAAACAAGGAGGAGAGGTTCAATGCTACAGGATATTATATCCAAGATTAAGTATTCACTGGTGCTTGCTTTGATGCTGGTTGTGCCAATGCAGGCATTTGCCGGAAGTTCGGCATTTTTTGAGCCGATTGATCAAACCGACACCGGTGTGGACAGACTGGTTAATTTCTACGACACTATCGGCAGATCGACATTTATACAGGTGACGAACACGTCGGATGACTTTGTTGACATTCACGTTCAGGTATGGAATGCCAGCGAGAACTGTAACGAGGTGGACTTTTTTGATTTATTGACGCCTGGTGATACCAACATTTATGATGTCGAAAATCTGCCCGGTAACCCTAGTCTTTCAGGGACTACGGGATTCGTTACGGTATCGGCTTTTTCCGGCCCATCCGGATCGATAATCGGAATGTTCAGGGTAATAGACGATTCGGGTTATGAATACAGGACTAACGCCGCGGACACGGAATTTTTTGATTTTGACGACTTTGCGGATTATGTCCTCAACTTCAACGACGTAAACGGAAACAACCTGTCGGATGTTGTCGGTCTTACTTACGCATCTATAGACAGCATTCAGACCTTCGCTTCCCCGAATCTGGGTACCCAGTTCGGCGAGTCTATATCTTTTCAGAACTTTATATTCGATGCGAATGAGTTTCCTATATCCTGCAGCCCGGCGATATTTGCCTGTGTTGAAGGAGGCCCTACCAGCCTGAACAAAGGTATAGATAATTCTATTCCGAACAGCCAGGGATATCCGAGAATTTGTAACGCGAGCATCTTGAACGAAGGGAATAACGCGGGTTGGCTACTTCTACCGTTTATAACCCATGTTTGCACTGACCCTACTGTTTGTGACACAACCACTGGTGAGTTTTTCTTCGACGTTTTCTTCGTCGGCTATCTCGGGCTCAACAACGGAAACGGCACGGGCTCCATGGATTCCTGGTGGGGAGTTAGCTTCGAGCTGCTCTAAGGATAAACAACAATGAATTTCAAACACGAAATAAATTTAAAAAAGGAGGATAAATTAATGATAAGCAAGTTAAGGTTTTCATTGATTGCTGTATTAATGCTTGTCCTTTTCGGCTTCGGTCTTCAAGACCAGGCTAAAGGACAGCCCGGCACTGATTTGCAGTTCTGCCCGGGTGTGCCGGTAACTAACGGTTGGTTAGATACCCAAATTGACCCGGTTTCAACCGCACCGCCTGATTTTTCGGCTGCCCTTATAGGGACGGTCGAAGGTTTCGGTGGCGCTAACGTGGCTGGGCTTGATTGGCAGCATGTTGATTTCACTGATGTTTTTCACCTGAGGCCTACCAACGAAGTGGGCGCTCAGCTCATAACGTGGTGGAGCCAGAAAAACGGCAGAAACACATACATTCAGGTTACCAATTATGATGAAGGGCCCGAAACTGATATTTTCGGCGTGCCTTTTGTGAATGTTCATGTCCGTATCCTGGACGAAAATTGTGTTGAAATCAGAGACTTCTGTGATGTTTATACAGTAGAGGACACACACGTTTATGACTTTGGCAACCTTGTAGATAACGAGGGCGATACCCCCGACGACACCATTCTTCAGGGCAAAGAAGGGTTCGTAACAATTACTGCCGTTGACGAGTGTCCTTCGCCCGACCAGGCTATAGATTATAATTTCCTGGCCGGCACTATGTATATGCTCGATTCAGCTGACTATCTATATGGTATAAATACATACACCAGAGTCGGCGTATGTTTCGACGATATATTCTTCGATAACATTATCGCCAATGGAAGCTTCCAGAATGGATCTGCCGATTGGGGTGCAACGCAGGGTAACACGGATATAGTCACCGAGGGTGATTTTAACCCGCCTGTCCCCGTTCCTCCTTGCGACGACCCGGACAATCCTGATTGTGCCGATTCGGACGCTGATTTATTCCAGGCTCTCGTATATTCCGACGATGATAATTCCCCGTCCGGTACATATGGCGGGGGTATAGCTACTAATTTGGCCACTACATCGCTGATTGGACAGTCAACTGAAACCAATGTATCTGTTTTTCAGAGCGCTTCATTCACGCCTACCTTGAGTAGTTCTGTTTCTTACGACTTTCAGGTATTCAATCCGAATGATCCTCTGCTTGTCGCATGTGACAACTATACGGTGGTTTGCGCTATAAACATAACAGACCCCGATCCGCTCAATTGGTTTTTCGCGGATTGTAATTGTTATAACGGCACCGGAGCAGGATTGGTCGATGGCACATTCGGCTGTGCTGCGCTCGGTGACGATGGTCAGCAGTACTCCCTCGCAGGCTCGCCTGTAGAATTCCAGGGAGGTAAAACTCCTATTGATTCGGATAGTCTGTCTGTTGCCGGAGGACAGACTTATGTCCTGCAGGTTATAACCGGTCAGGAGGTAGAAAGTGGTGCGTTTGGAAGCTGTTTCGAGAACTCTGACATAGTCAACCGTCCCACGAACGGCGCGGTTGTTGACAACTTCACCCTTCTCGAAGAGGCTGGCGGATTTTGCGCCTTTGAAGGTGATGGTCTGAATATCCTGAACGGGTTCAACTCATTCCTGAACGACCAGGTGCCGGATGAGTTTGCCGGCCAGTTCAACGTGCAGAACGGCGCAGCAGGTGCTGACGTTGTTCACATCAACTTCGCGGATGAGTACTTCCCGAGGTACAGGCCTCTGGCTGCATTCATAGACGCCCAGGTCGGTATTTGGGACGAATTTGAAGAGTTCACAAGCTGCGGAGACGCTAGAGTCTGTTTCACAAGGCTCGGAGTGGACGCTAGTGTAGTAATTAGCGAAGATTTCGTAGCGCCGACTCTTACGCCTACGACTGGACCGCCTCCGACAATCGGACCGACTATTCCTCCTGTTACCCCGACGCCTACTCCTACTGGCGGTGGCGGAAGCAGCAGTTGCGCAATTGCCGGAAACCCGATACAGCTTGGTACAGCAATGGCTAACGTTCTTATACCTTTAATTCCTGTAGCCTTTGCATTCGGTGTCAGAGCTGTAAGAAGAAGAAAGAAATAAAAGAATTTGAATAATCAATCACGGGTGGCGGAAGTGGTTCTGCCACCCGAATATTTCTTTCTGATTTAAAACGAAGAGAATAAACATTAAAAGTTAAACCGGAAGAGCCATAACAGGCTCTTCCGGTTTTTTTTATGAAGAGCCGAGAACTCTGCTTTGCGAGTATAACGGAGTGACGGAGTTATCTTTTTTCTCCGGCTATTTAAACATGTATTATTAACCGGCGGGGTCTCTGGTAATTTATACTTCTTTGGAATCTAAAAATATGAATGCAGACCTGGTTACCTTAATCCATTATGGCGAATTGTCTCTTAAAGGCAGAAACAGAAGTCTGTTTGAAATAGAGCTTAAGCAGAATATTGAAAAAGCGGCAGGGGGGACGGTAAAGAGGTTCAGGGGCCGTTTTGTTCTCGAAGGCGGTCAGAGAGACGCTCTCAGCAGGGTATTCGGCGTCGCCTGGTACGCTGAGGCCTTCAGGGTAATGAAAGACATTGAGTCTATAAAAAAGGAGGTCTTGAAATGTATAAAAACCCGATTGAGAAACAATTCCAGCTTCGGCGTATATGTTAAGAGGTCTGACAAGGAATTTCCTTATACATCTATGCAAATAGCCGATAGAATCGGCCGTGAAATATCTGAAAAATATGGCATGAAAGTCGATCTCGTAAATCCGGATTTGAGTATATTCATTGAGGTCGCCGACGAGGCTTATTTTTACTTCGACAGAAAAGAGGGCTTACGCGGCTTCCCCGTGGGCGTGAGCGGCAGGGTGCTCTCCCTTCTCTCAGGCGGTATAGATTCGCCTGTTTCATCTTTTCTGATGATGAAGCGGGGGTGTGAGGTTGATTTTATCCACTTCCATGTATTTACTGATAATGCAAAAATTGAAAGTACCAAGATAAGCAAATTGCTCAGGTACTTTACGGCGTACCGGCGCCCCGTTCGAATACATTTGGCGCCTTATTACCCCTTTGAAACTGCCCTTCTCTCGAATTCAAATTCCAGAGGGTATGAATTAATAATATTCAGAAGATTCATGGCCAGAGTAGCCGAAAAAGTTGCAACAGATACGGGATGCGGTGCGCTCGTGACCGGAGACAGCCTGGGTCAGGTTGCCTCGCAAACCATAGAGAATATTACTCTTTTAAAAAGTGCGGTGTCGATTCCGGTTTTTCAACCTTTACTGACTTACGATAAGCAGGAGATTGTCGATCTCGCTAAATATATCGGCACGTATGATATGTCGATAGAGTCATACAAGGATTGCTGTTCGATAATCAGCTCGAACCCGAGAACAAAAGCGAATGCCTGCAGAATTGTAGAACTTGAAAAGTCTATAAATATTGAGGGTGTGGTTGAGAATACGCTGAACCTGCTATCGGTGCGGGAAATTTATTAGAACCGATAAGAACCTGTCATCGGCTCTATTACTGGATATTAACCTCCCTGCTTTTTAGGAGCTTCCGTATAATCCATAAAACCCCTGGGCTGAGGCGGACCCTGGTAAGACAGTTTCTTCCAGACACTCGGGTCGGAATAGTAAAATTTCATAACGATACCTTTGAATTGAAGGAAAAAAGTTCTGTTCCTCACACTAACGTGTTTAATTATGCGGTCTATATCTTCTTTATTTTCAAGGGCGTAAAAGGGCTTATCGAATTTTGCACGTGAAAGGGCATCGATATTCCAGAAGCCCGCATCCAGAAAGCCCGCTGCTCCCTTGTCATTCCTCACCAGGTTCATTACTTTTTCCTTGATCCCTATATCTTCGGATCCAGGCACAAAAGCCTCTGCCAGTTTTAGCATGTTCTTTTGGGTAACCTCGTTAAATACCCTGAATCCCTTTTGAATCTCGAATCCACCGCCGGAGGGTTCCTTCTTTGCCAATACATTACCAGGCAGAGCTGTCATTATTTCCCCGCCTATTGCGCCCGCGGCCAGTGTTTTGAGGAATTTTCTTCTTGAATTTTCCATATCTAATTTTTAATTGGATTCATTGATAATTTCGATGTTCACGCTGCTCTCTTCCTTAATCTTCTCTGCAAAGTCATTGTATGCCTGTGCCTTCGCGCGGGCTTCAAGACTATGCTTGATAGAGTTTCTGACTTGATGTGTGGGTATTTCCTTAATTTCCACAATTTTCAACACGCTATAGGTTCCGTCGCCTTTTTCAATTACCTCGGTAACGGCTCCGACTTCTTTGGTATCGAAATATCTCATTAGCTTTTTGTTATAGCCTAAATCATTAAATTTTACATCGGATTCCGGGTATTGACTTTCTATTTCCTTAAAATCTTTACCGTCCCCGACCATTTTTTTTATCTCCTCTGACTTTTCCTTGTCAGAAAAATTTATTTCCTCCATTTTTATATTCATATATTTATCTTTATTGGCTTCATAATACTCTTCTATTTCCTCGTTTGATACCTCTTTAGTTGGAGGTAAATCCCCTAAAATGCGGCTTTTCATATCCCTTACAACTAGGGACATTTGGTATTCCATGACTCTATCTTCATATTTCTCGTCGAGGCCGCGTTTCAGGCCTTCCTGATAAAGGATTTCATCGGTTATAGCTGAATTGAGACTCTTACCGTTTATCTCGTCCTCATAAATCGGCACACCGTTGACTCGCGCTACTACTTTGCCTTTTTTCTCCGGTTTTACCCTTTTTATTTGATTCTCGGTTTGAGCATCCGTTTGCTGTTTTTCTGCGGAATCTTTCTGTTGCACTTCAACCGTATTTTCAGAATTCGTGGTTGTACTGTTTTCGCTTTCCTCCGGCTGGCTGCATGCAAATGAGAACATGACCGTTAGTAGCAGAAGCGGTATAATCCTTTTCATAAATATCTCCTTGTTAAAAGCTGGCAAGTTAAAGCAAAATGTATAACTTATAAATTGACATAAAGCAATAGTTTCATTATAGTATCAACCGCTTATTGCCATGCCCTCAAAGAAAAAAAAATATGACTGTCTTGTTATAGGATCGGGCCCCGGTGGGGCTCCTTTTGCGTGGAAACTTGCTTCAAGTGGGATGAGCGTGCTACTGCTCGAGGCGGGACCTCGTTACGATCCCTACAAAGACTACGCACTTGATGAGACGGATTGGGAATTAAAGGGATTTCCTTACAAGAGGAAAATCCGCTACACGTTCGGCGAAAAGCAGACTCTTGACACTAAATATGAAAATCTCAGATCCTGGAACAAAGCTTCAGGAAAGCTTAATCACGGAAAAGAAAGAAGATATCATAAATATCAGCAGGTATCGGGCATTGGGGGCACTACCCTTCATTATCAGGGCGAGGCCCATAGACTGAATGAGAACGCGTTCAAAATGAAGAGCGAATTCGGTGTGGCTGTGGATTGGCCCATTGACTACAAAGACCTTGAGCCCTATTACACCGAAGCTGAAAAGATAATCGGCGTAGCCGGCCCCGCCAAGATTCCATATCGTCCGAAAAACAAGCCCTATCCTCTAAAGCCGCACCAGCTGAGCTACGCGAGCCAAATAGTTGAAAAGGGATGTAAAAAACAGGGAATTGATCTTCTACCGAATTCTGTCGCTATTCTTTCAAGTCTTTATAGAGACGCGCCTCCCTGTAATTACTGCAATGGATGTATCTGGGGTTGTCCGCGAAAAGATAAGGGAAGCGTTGACGTTACTTTTATTCCTCTTATCGAGGATACCGGAAATTGTGAAATACTCGAAAATGTCTATGTAACACGTATTGAAGTGGAGAAGAAAAAGGAAAAAAGCGAAGTCAAGGGAGTTGTATATTACGACAAAAGCGGCAAGGAGCATTTTGTAGAAGGCGATTATGTCGCAGTTGCTTGCGGAGCTGTCGAGACTCCGAGGCTTCTCTTGAACTCTGAAATCAATGAAGGCGGCATCGTCGGAAAAAACTTCATGGAGACCACTTTTTATGAAACAGTCGCTTTTCATCCCGAGAGGACAGATTCCTACAGGGGAATACCGATCGATAGCGTCGTATGGAAGTGGAATAATCCTGATCCGAAGCGTGGATTCCCGGGGGGGCTGAGACTGTTCCCTATGGTGGGGAGCGCCATGGGACCGGTAAATTACGCTATGCGTTACTTCGAGGGCTGGGGTAAGGAGTTTGTCAGCGAAATGGATAAGTGGTTCGGACATGCAATAGCGGTCGGGGGGATTGCGGAATTCTTCCCTAATGACGATACCTTTGTGACTGTAGATTCAAAGGTAAAGGACGAGTACGGTGTGCCTGTCGCAAAAATACAGTCTTTTCTTGGGGAACCCGAGCTTAAGAGCATTGAATTCATGCAAAAGAAATCAAAGGAAATATTAAATGCGAGCGGCGCTGAAGAAATTGTTGAAGAGGTATCTTCTTACGATTACTTTTCGGCTACGCACGTTTACGGAACCTGCCGTATGGGTGATAATCCCGAAACATCTGTTGTTGATTCGTCACTCAGGGTACACAACATATCAAATTTGCTCGTTACGGACGCAAGCGTATTTCCCACCTCCGGTGGAGGAGAAGCACCTTCATTGACAATCGAAGCACTCAGTTTACGCGCGGCTGATCTTCTGTTAAAAGATCTTAAAAAAGGTTAATCTTTTTTCGATGCGTATCGCATTTACAATTCTTATTTTCGTGGTTTTCGCTTACTCTATCCAGTCAACTGCTCAAAATGAGTCATCTGATGAAGAAGGCATACCCGAGTTCAAGGACCTCAAATATCAGGCGGGATTAAATCCGCCCGTCAGGCTGGGCCAGAGCGCTGTATGGGGCGATTACAACGCTGACGGCTGGCTGGATATTTTAATAACCAATATTAACAGGGGCTCACGCAGATCAGACGGAAGGAGAAGCCGTTTTCGAGCCCGCGGAGCATTAAATCTCGACACTGGAAATAAAAGCATGTTTCTATTTGCCGGACGGAGCGACGGCGGATTCGATGAGATAAGTTCTATTTCCGAACTTCCCGATGTTAATTCAAGCGCCGCTTCCTGGGCCGATTATAATAATGACGGCTTCCCGGACCTCGCTATTTCCACCATAAGCACCGAAAGTCCTCCACTTCTTTTTGAAAACAAAGACGGAATATTTTTTGCTGATGTTACTGAAGCATCCGGGTTAAAAAATCCGAAATCTTCGGTCAGTCATGTTTTGTGGGCGGACTTCGACAGAGACGGTATGGTCGATTTGTTTCAGGCCGGCAGGGGCGAGTCTGTCCTCTATAGAAACAAGGGAGACGGGAGTTTTGAGGACGTTTCAGATTCTATGAGTCTGGCCGAGGGAATAAATACTAGTTCCGCCGTCTGGTTCGATTATAATAATGACGGTTATCCCGACATTTTCCTCGCAAACAGCGGATTGAATAAGCTTTACGTTAATAACGGCGACGGCACACTCTCAGACGTTACCACTAAATCCGGGCTTGGCGGGGAGTTTTATTGGAAGACCGCTGCGGCCTGCACAGGGGATTATAACGGGGACGGCTTTTTGGATATTTACGTAACGAATATAGGTAAAGCGAAAAGCAACGCTCTGTACAGAAATAACGGGGACGGCACGTTTGAGGATGTTACATGGGAAACTAATACGGGCGATGCAGGTGACGGTAGAACATGCGCGTGGGTTGATTTCGACGCTGACGGGAAAATCGATCTTTTTACGACCAATCATGTAAAGCCGACAAAACTTTACAGAAATCTCGGAAATGGAACTTTCTCGGATGTCGCGCCCGAGGCCGGGGTGGATTCGCCAATTGATGTTTTCGCGGCGACGTGGGGAGATTACGACCGTGACGGATTTATGGATGTTTATTTAAACGGCCATATTGGAACTGCCCTTATGAGAAATAGCGGTAATTCTAATAGCTCTGTAACGCTTGAACTTGTGGGGGACGGTCTTCTCAGCAACAGTCTGGCTATCGGGGCGCGTGTGGAAGTATCCACCCCCGACGGCTTGCAGATAAGGGAGGTATCCGGAGGCAGGGGCTGCTGCGAGCAGGATATGCTTCCGGTTTATTTCGGCGCGGGGAAGCATACTGAAGTAGATATCAACGTAAAATGGCCCAGCGGGAAAAATTGTTCATTTGAAAAAGTACCCGTCGAAAAGCGCAAATGGTTTACAATCCGTGAAATTAACTGTGAGATAATCGCATCAAATTGATCGGGAACCCGATTGCGGGTTGTGGATCAAGTCTCTAAATTTGAAATATGAGCAAAAATTTTTCCATTAGCGTTATTCTCCCCGCATATAATGAGGAAGAAAATATAAAAGGAACTGTGGACAATTGTGTTCTTTATCTTGAAAATATGGCCGGGGGATATGAAGTTATAGTCGTAAATGATGGCTCTGTTGATAGGACCCGGGCTATTGTGAATGAACTCTCCTTGGCTAATTCTAAAATTATTCTGGTTAATCATGATGTAAACAGGGGATACGGATCAGCGCTCAGAAGCGGTTTTGACGCTGCTACGCTGGAATATATATTTTTTATGGATAGTGACGGACAGTTCGATATTCTGGACCTAGACCGGCTGCTTCGGCACGCGGGTGAAAAAGAGATCGTTATAGGTTACAGGGAGAATAGAGCGGATTCCATGATACGTTCTTTAAACGCCTGGCTCTACAGTATGTATATCAGATTAATTTTCGGACTCGGGGTAAAGGATATGGATTGCGCGTTTAAAATTTTTCCTAAAAAGGCTTATCAATCTGTAAAACCCATAAAGGCTGATGGAGCGCTATTCAGCGCAGAATTCCTTATAAAACTGAAGAAAAAAGGATACAATCTGATAGAAGTTCCCGTACGTCATTTTCCCCGCAAATTCGGGGACCAGTCCGGAGCCGATATTCATGTAATTCTTAAAATGTTCAGGGAATCATGGAAACTTAGAAATGAACTCAGAGACGGATAAACAACTGAACTATCTGAGGAATCCCTATGTTCTTTTATCCGTGATACTCCTTGGTGGCTTTATCCTCAGATTGTTTCTTTCCATGTTTCTGACCTATGAGCCTGATTTCGATGTCTGGAGAGGCTGGGGTCGTCAGATCGCGATCGCGGGCTTCGGCGGTTTTTACGACAGATACTGGTGTGATTATATGCCGGGCTATCTCTACGTGCTTTGGCTGCTTGACAATATTCATAGGACATTCCCCGCCCTATCTCCGGAAATCCTATTCAAGCTTCCGGCTAATCTTTCCGATGTCGGCATATCAGCGCTGATATTCTTTGCCCTTAGAGACATTACCAGTGTCAGGAACGCGATGATCGCAGCCGCGGTCTATTTGTTTAATCCTGCTTCTCTCTCCAACTCCACTTTCTGGGGGCAGGTGGATTCTTTCCATACTCTGCCTATATTGTTTTCCGTGTTTTTAGGATTGAGGAAACATTTTGTCCTTTCGGGTCTTTTTGCCGCTACGGCATTTATGATTAAGCCGCAGAGCATAGTAATTTTCCCGGTAATAGGATTTATTGCGATTAAGCCCGTTCTGGATTCGCTCCCAAAAATCGGGTTCAGACATTATATCCCCGCTGTTAAATTCGTGATGGCAATAATATTTTCATTGATTATAATAACGCTTCCTTTCATCTGGGACGATCTTGATTCTCTCGGCTACCTCATTACGGGTCCTGTCGATTTGATAAGGGAAAGATTTGAAACAGCGTACAAGCAGTATGAGTTCACTTCACTAAATGCGTTTAACTTCTGGGGCTCTTTTGCGATGTGGGTTAATGATGAGATTTTATTTCTGGGCTTGTCGTACAAGACATGGGGAACTTTAATATTCGGATCAATTTACGCTCTGCTAATGGGATTGTTGCTCAGGTCAACATTACTCCGGCGTCACAGGGAAGGTAAAGAATTCACTTATTTGATATTTGAAACAATCGCCCTTGTTCTCTTTTCACTTTTTCTTTTTGTAACGCGGGCGCATGAGCGCCACCTTCTACCTGCGATAGTCTTTTTTACGTTAATTACCTTTCGTACTTGGATATTCTGGTACATGTATGCTATTGTGTCGTGTGTTTACGTAATCAACATGATTTATTCCTATATACAGCTTACGACTAAATACAGCGGAGTCCCGGAAAATGTAGATCTGGTTATGAGGGCCGCAATGTTTTCTCTCTATCTTAGCGCTTTTATCATAGTGCTGATTCACTTTATAATAATTACGGTTAAGTATAAGAATCCTGTAAATTCGGTTATCCCTCGCAATTGATATTCACGGAGAAAAGTGTCACTACAATCTTCAATAATTAAGTATAAATATGAGCTGTTTCTTCTTCTGATACTAATTTTTAGTATCGGCGTCAGATTGTATCGTCTGGAAATTCCGAAGAGTTACTACTTTGACGAAGTGTACTATGCTTTTACCGCTCAGGAAATGGCCAAGGGAAACAGAGCAGCGTGGGAGAGCTACCACGAGGCGCCTGAGGACCTGGCATATGAATGGACCCACCCGCCTCTCGGAAAGGAAATAAGCGCGCTGGGAATTTTGATATTCGGCAACAATACCTTTGGCTGGAGATTCTTCCAGGCTCTCTTCGGCGGACTCGGGGCTCTGTTTATTTATCTGCTCGGGAAAAATTTGTTTCAGAGCAAAGGAGCCGGTTTGATAGCAGCGCTTCTTTACAGCTTTGATTCTTTTCTTTTCGTGTTAAGCCGTATTACCATGGTCGATATATTTATGGCCGATTTTCTGCTCCTTGCCTCTCTGTTTATTGTTAAGTACGCAAGGACTAGAAAGAATTTATTCCTGGTACTGACCGGATTCTTTTGCGGCGCGGCGATGTCTATAAAGTGGAGCGGAGTGTATATAACGGAATTTCTGGCCGGGGTGGCTTTCTTGTTGATATATTACTTTGAGGTCTACACATCCGAGTCTCGGGGAAAGTCATTTGTTGCCTCTATTTTGAAGATAATTCCTAGAATGATTCTGGCTTTCGGAGTGATTCCCTTAATAGTTTATATTGCGACATACATACCCTTTTTCTATTACGGCAATTCGCTTGGTGATTTCATTTCACTTCAAGCTAATATGTACAATTATCACGGCGGTGTGACGGATACTCATCCATACCAGTCGGCCTGGTGGCAATGGCCTTTATTAATAAGACCCGTATATCTGCACTTTGAGGACCTGAGTAACGGCCTGCGTTCTAATATATATATGCTGGGCAACCCGTTTATATGGTGGACCGGGCTTCTGTTTTTTATCCTCGGCGTTGTTCAGGTTATAAGAAAAGAGATGCCGTCGCTTGTGTTTGCCGTTGTAAGCGTTCTCGCCTACTGGCTCCCCTGGGCATTTTCGCCAAGAAAAATAGTTTTCCTTTATCATTTTATGCCTTCATTCCTTTTTATTCTTTTGATCAGTTCTTATTTTTTAAACAGCTTGTGGTCTAGGTCAAAGAAAGGTAAGTTGCTGGTGATAATATATTTTTTCTTGGCGGCGGGAGTTTTTATCTATTTCTATCCGGTAGTGGCCGCGGTTCCGGTAAAGGATGCGGAGCTCACCCGTTTTATGTGGCTGAAAACCTGGAGATAGGTATTGAGAGTTTTCACCGGAATCCTTATCCCCGGCCTGTTGATTTTCTACGGGACCGTTTATCGGTCTTTCGGATGATTATATGAAGAGAACGGATTTTTTCAGCTCGCTTATCATCGGTTTTATAATTTCCATATTTTTCATTGCGATTTTGCGAACGCTGAGAAGCGAAATATATATAGGGAATATTTCCTTTAATTTTATTTGGCCGCCCCTGCTGATAATTCCTCCTGTCTTCGTCGTTCTATGGGTCTATTTGGCCTCTCACCTCGAAACCAGACGGAATATTCTTTTTCAGTTCGGCAAATTTATTCCTATCGGAGTGTCCAATACTGCTATCGATTTCGGTGTGTTGAATTTTTTGATTTTCATTTCGGGTGAAGAGAAGGGAATTCTGTATACTATTTTTAAAAGCGTCTCGTTTCTATGCGCGGCGACAAACAGCTACGCGTGGAATAAGTTCTGGACATTTGAAAGCAGAGAAACGAGAGGCATGGGAAAGCAGTTTTTTAAATTCATAATCGTATCCTTTATCGGTTTTGTCATTAATGTGACTGTCGCGTCTTTCATAGTCAATGTGATAGGGCCCATGGGTAATATATCGCCGATTATATGGGCAAATATCGGGGCATTCGCGTCAATTGTCTTTGTAATAATCTGGGATTTCCTGGGTTATAAATATCTGGTTTTTAAGAAATAGCTCAATATACTACCCAGCCGAATTTGTTTATCCAAAGTACCCCCCACAGGTTCACGAGAACGCCGATTATTATCAGTACTTTGTGATGCCATTTCACATCGTTACCCATTCCTTTTACCGTAAGCAAGAAGAGAAACGGATAGAAGTCCAGTGCAAATCTGTATCCGAACTGAGCGAATCCCCAGGTGCCGTGGCAGAAATCTACAAACGCGATAAGAATAATTGAGAGCCAGCACCCGGCTGCAATTTTGTTTCTTATGCCTGCAAAGAAGGCATAAATGAATGCAGGCGTCGTAATCCAGATTGCCATTCCGTGCCATCCGGGGACTATGTACGGGAATTCATCAATTATCCTGGGGAAACCGAGAAATATCACTTTCAGGTGTCTCGGTATGTATGTGACATCGAATATGCCTTTCTGATACCAGGGTTCTTCGAGTACTCCGGGTATCAGGTAGTAGGAAATATCCAGTGGTGTATCAAATCTCATATAGTTATAAGCAAAATTAAACATTACAAAAATGCCGGCTCCCACTCCGAACCAGACAAGGGGTCGTAAATTGATTCTTCCGATAATACTTTTTGTCCGTTCGCTATGGAGCCACTCCCCCGAGTACATCGCCAGGAAGAATGGAAACGAGAGTATCGTAGGGAGGCGCGACCAGTATGAGGCTCCCAGGGCTGCTCCTGCGAGAATAGGATGGCGGTTTTTTAAGGCGCACAGGATGGCGATTAGCAAGAATGTCGTTGACACCGTCTGTGAGAACGTCCAGACACCGCCTGCTGTCGCTACCCACCAGTGCAGGGTACCGAAGCCGAACATTGCGGTTGACCAGATCTGAACGCTTGTTTGTTTTGTGAGCGCTCTTGCGGCCAGGAAAGCCAGGGCCACGTTGATGCTCCCGAAGAAAATAGATATTAATGTCTGATCTGTGGACAGGCCGAATAGGGCGACCACCGGTAGAATCAATATTGCCGGAAGAGGCGGCGGTATAATATAATATCTACCTTCGTAGGGGGCGAGCTCGAGCCAGTTTAAATTTTCGTTAAGGTGAAGGCGCCCGTTTAAAAAGGCGTCTGCCAGACGCACGAAGTTATTATACGGAGTCGGGAGTTCCACCCGTGTTAAAAAATAAACAACGAATGTAACGGAAAATATTAAAAGAGCGGCTACGGCGATTTTATGAGTATCACCGCTTGGGTTTTGATTTTCCATCTTCAGAAAAAAGGTTGGGCTTGTTATTATTGTTTATGAAGAATTATAGCACCCAACCGAATTTGTTTATCCAGACAACTCCCCACATGTTAACCAGAACGCTTATACAAATAAGTGCTTTCTGGTCCCATGTCAAATCTGATATGTCTGTAAGGTTCTTCTTTATTCCGAGAGCCGTCAATATTAAGAGAAAGGGGTAGAAGTCAACGGCGAATCGATAACCGAACTGTTTCCATCCCACCCCGCCGTGTATAAACAATACGGCAGCGATGGGTATTATTGCCGACCAGCATGCTAAAGAGAATTTATTTCTGATTCCGGCGAAAAGGGAATAAATGAACGCGGGTGTGGTTATCAAAATAGACATGCCCATGTAATCGGGTTTGACGTACGGCGCCGCCGAGCTAAATACGGGGGGTTTAAGAAGAAAAGTCCACAGGTGATCCGGAATATAGGATATGTGGAATAACCCTTTATCATAGAACCAGGGCTCTCTTGCCGCTTGAATATCGTATGCGATGTCGAATATGGTGTTGAACCTCAGGTAGTTATAAGCGAAGTTCAGAATTATAAATATACCGACTCCGAGGCCGAATTTAAGCAGGGGGATAAAATCAACCCTTTTCAGGGGGTTGGAGGTATTTACACTCTTGACCCATAAACCGGAGAGCATTATCAGAAAGAAAGGAACCGACAGAATAACCGGCAATCGGCACCAGTATGACGCTCCCAGTAATAGGCCGATTAATAAAGCGCGTTTTTTACCCAGCGTTTCGATAATTGCGGCGGTAAGGAAGAAGAACGATGCCACGTGAGCGAAGAACCATGCATTGCCTATGCTCGCCAGATACCAGTGTATAGTCCCGAATCCGAACAGGATCGTCATCCAGATCTGAAGTCGCAGATTATTCGTTACCCGCCTCATCAGAAAAAATACGAGTGCCACGTTTAGACTCCCCCAAAAAACGGAGGCCAGTGTCTGGTTGGCTTCCATACCGGATATGGCGGCCTGGGGCAGGAGAAAGAAGGCCGGCATGGGTGGATAAATTACATAGTATCTCCCGTCAATATTTATTAGTTCGTTAAGCCACGTTATATTTTCTAAGAGATAAGTCCTTCCGTGCAGAAATGCATCGGCAAGGGGTACAAAGTAGTGGTACGGTGTTTTTTCCCCTTCTCCCGTCAGGAAATAAACTAAAAATGTTACTGAAAAAAAGATAAGTGCCGTTAATAAATAGGTCCGCTTTTGAATGATTCGGGTAAGATTCATCATCTGTCCGGTGTTAAAAGATTTTATATATGTATAGTCCGGCTACCTGGATCAGGTAGTCGAGAATTACATTGCTGTTTAATTTGGTTTCCCCGTACATACGGTCCCGAAACGTTATAGGGACCTCGATTACCCTCTCGTAGTTTCCCCTTACAAGTATCTCAAGCCCTATTTTAAACCCTTTCGGATTTAACTCGACGTTGTCAATCACATCGCGCTTCAGAAAAAAAAATCCCGACATCGGGTCCTTGATACTGGTAAGCCCGCAAGCCGCCAATGTAGCCAGTCTGGAAGATATTTTTCTGCTCAAAGACCATTCCTCGATTTCCCCCCTGTTTATATATCTGCTCCCGATTACAATGTCCGCTTCCCCTTCTATAATGGGATTGACCAGTTCAGGTATTTTCTCGGGCGGATGGCTTAAATCCGCGTCCATGACCCCTAATATTTTGCTGCGGGAGGCTCGGAAGCCCTCCAATACCGCGGAGGAAAGCCCCCTTTCATTAAGCCTCCGCATTACTGCCAGCCTGGTGTGGCTCTTTTTGAGCTCCTCTGCTTTCTTCCAGGTTTCATCCGGGGAGTTGTCATCTACAATAACTACGCTCCCTTCGAGGTTTGCCTCTTCGAAGTTTCTGAATATTAACTCGACCAGAAGGGGTATGTTTTCTGCTTCGTTATATGTCGGTACGATTAAGGTTATGTCCATTTTTTTGATGCCGGGCGTTAAATCGCTAAGTTACCCTCATTTGTATAATTCAACAATTATCTCTTTGAATATTATCTCAAAAGGCCCATCTGAATCTGATAAAGAGAGAGAGGAAAAGCGCGTAGAAAACAAGCGATAAAAATATGATTAGATAGTTAACCTCCTTCCGCCTGCCCAGGATGGATAACGCTATAAATATAGGGAAAATCGAAAGGGTATATCTGGGTATGCTCAGCCAGAATGAAGTAGAAGTAACCGTGAGCCATGTCAGAAGGGCATATACTCCGTAAGACAGACGCAGACGGAAAAAGGAATAAATAATTAAAATTAGCCCCAGAGCAGCGAATATGATTTCCGCCCAGCCTCCGAGAAGCGCATCTGCAGGTTTACGCCAGAAAATACCGCTCCAGGCGGAGAAAAACCCCTTAATGGGCAAGGCGAGTTCTTTTGACCAATGCCCTTTTTGAAATTCCAGGAATTTGAACGGATCGCCGAAGGTCACGTAATTGATAACCAGATAGAATAACAGACCCAAGCCCACTGCTCCCAGCCACAGAATTTCTTTTCTTGTGTTTTTTATCTTGTATTCATTTTGATACAGATACTCGATTACCAGGACGGGCAGGAGGATAATGCCGGTTATTCTGGTCGCCGCAGCCAGCATTCCCGCGGTTCCCGAAAGGGCCCATTTACTTCTTCTCGCGTAGTAAAGGCTCGCTACGGTAAACACTAAAAAAAGACTCTCCGTATAAGGCGCGTGAAAGAAATATGCGGTTGGGAATATGGAGATATATATTCCCGCTCTTAAGGCATCGTCGTCATCGTAATCAATCCTGACCAGTTTAAAGAGGTAAACGACCGCCCCGGCATATGCGATATTAGAGACCAGAAGCGCCGAGAACAGATAATCTTTAAATGCAAACGAAAAGATTTTAATAATGAAGGGGTAAAGAGGGAAGAATACTATTTGCAATTTTTTTTCGTCGATTGCTGAGTTTGTATAACCGTACTGCGCTATATCCAGATAATGCTGAGTGTCCCATGTGTTCCATATTGATATAACAGAGTCGGGGAACGTGTCTTCAAGTAGAACAAAAGCCGCATAGGCAAGAAAAAAGGTTCCGATTATCGTGACGATTATTATTACGGATAATTCTCTCAGCGGACTATTGAGTTTCATCGTATTGGGCTAATTATTCTCTGACCGAAAACTAATACAGAGTTTTTTACTCGAATTCAATATTCGTATATTATGTTAATCTAACTTTCTCGATTATTGAATAATTATTTCAATATTGTCTATGAATCTATACGCTCCACGGGATAATAAATATTCCCCTTTGTTGCTTGCCCTTCTTTTTTGCGTGACGGGATTTCTGGTCTATTTTCTGACGCAGCCCGGAACCGAGAACCCTTTTAACTATTTCACCTATCTTGCCGATGCTTTTCTGCACGGAAGGTTGTACGTAACGGACACACCTTTCTATTTCGAGGAGCTTGTTATAAGGGACGGAAAATCATACGTGATATATCCTCCCATGCCGGCTGTGCTAATCATGCCCTTTGTAGCCGTTTGGGGAACTTCCTTCAATCAGGCTCTCGCGTCGCTCGTGTTGGGCGGTGTCAATATTTCACTGGTTTATCTGATAACGAGGAGATTAACGGGGAACAGGGAGCTTCAGTTCTGGATCACTCTCTTGTTCGGGTTCGGCTCTATTCACTGGTATACGGCGACAGTGGGCTCCGTATGGTATTTCGCCCAGATAACCTCCATGTTCTTTTTGCTTCTTGCCGTGCACTCGACGCTCAGCGGACGAAGCTCTTTATTGATAGGCCTTCTTCTGGGCGCTTCATACTGGTCCAGGTTAACTACTGTACTGAGCCTGCCTTTTTTTATTATCATGATTTCAAATTTGTCTTTTCCCGATAAAAAGGAGTTTTCTGTCCTTAAAAAGATTAGAATAAGACCGATTCTGCTCCTTTGCGCGGGCTTGGGCATTTTCATTCTGCTAAATTTTCTCTATAACTATTTGAGGTTCGGATCTCCGTTTGATGTAGCATATGCACTTCATACGATAACTCCTGCCAAGGAAAAAGTCTCGCCCTGGTTTAACAAGGGTTTATTCAGTCTTTCGTATATTCGGCACCATCTATATGTTTTTCTGCTTCACCCCCCCGTTTTTATCGACAGCTGGCCTTATGTAATTCCTTCAAAAGCAGGCCTTTCGGTTTTTATTACTACGCCTGCTTTCATATTCGCTTTTTTTGCCGGGTGGAGAAACAGGCTGACTATAGCGTGCTGGTCGGCTATCATACCGATCGCCTTTCTTATCTTTATTAAAAGCGGGACGGGATGGACGCAATTCGGGTACCGGTACGCAATGGACTTCTACCCGTTTCTTCTTCTGCTTACTGTAATAGATATCGGAGATAAACTAAAATGGTATCACAGACTTTTGATAATTCTCGGCATCCTGGTCAATATCTGGGGAGTATTATTTATAAACATATTTGGGTGGTACAGGCTTTATTGACCGGAATGAGCCGGTTATGTATTTTTACGCTGTAAATATTCAAATCGCTCATTTCAGCACCCTCTAAATGAAAACAGATTACAAGACAAGTAAGTACCTGGTTCCTTTATTCTTCTACGCCCTGCTGATTTCAATTGTCTTCACTCTGAATCTATTTTTACCCTGGCAATACGTAATTTCCGTTTCAGCGCTTTTGATGCTCTCAATTCCCCTAGTTCTCAAAGCTGATATGAACGATCTCGGGTGGGATTTGAGGGGGGTGCTACTCGGAGTCGCGGTGTCGGCGGTTATTTTACTTATTTATCTCGCTGTATTAGCCGCATACGGTTTTTTTTACGGAAAAACGCTCACTTTAAATAATCTTTCTTTTTCATTCATTCTCCTGCAGCTCTTTCTCGTCGCTTTGCCCGAAGAGGTGTTCTTCAGGGGTTACCTTCAGCAAAAAATCGGGAACAGCATAAAAGGCATAATAATTGTGAGTCTCCTCTTCGCCCTCGGGCATTTTGTCACGCTCTGCCTGGGCGGAGGACACGGCCTGGCCGTGTGTTCCCAAGCTGTGCTCACCTTCTTTCCCTCGCTCGTAATGGGATACCTGTATTACGTTACAGGCACCCTTTGGGCAAGCATACTGTTTCATTTCCTTGCCAATCTCGTTCATATCTCGGTCGGCCTGTCGTAGTGAAAATGTAGTTTCGTCTGCCGCGGCTCAAGAGCGGTTTTACAGAGCGCGGGAATTATACGTTCTCACAGGCATTGGTTAATTTACTGTAATTATTTTACTTCTTTGAGTATTATAATTTCTGTTAAGGGAGCGATATGGATACGTTCAGGATCGGTCTTGCGCAAATAAATGTAAGTGTAGGGGATATCTGGGGTAATCTCGATAAGATCCTCGGGCACATAAAATCTGCCAAAGAGTCGGATGTGGACATCCTGTGCTTTCCGGAGCTCGCGATAACCGGTTACCCCCCCGAGGATCTTCTTCTCAAGCCGAAATTCTTAAGCGATAACCTGAATGCGCTTGAGGAAGTAAGAAAGTCTTCAGAAGGGCTTGTGGTTGTGGTGGGTTTTGCCGACAGGGGAGAAGATATCTATAACGCGGCCGCAGTGTTGCACAACGGGAGAATAGTAGATATTTATCGAAAGCATTATCTCCCCAACTATGGTGTGTTTGATGAAAACAGGTATTTTCAGTCAGGTGTGAGAGCGCCTGTCTATAAGATGGGCAAATTGATATTCGGCGTGAACGTTTGCGAGGATATTTGGTATCCCGGGGATCCGGCCAGAAGCCAGTCGCTTAACGGCGGCGCCCAGTTAATAATAAATATTTCCTCCTCCCCCTATTACTCTTCCAAGGTAAGGGCAAGAGAGCAGATGCTAATAACAAGGGCTAAGGACTATTCCGTAATTGTCGCTTTTTGTAACCTCGTCGGGGGGCAGGATGAGCTTTTGTTTGACGGCCACAGCGTCGTTGTGAGTGAACGCGGTGAAATACTCGCAAGGGCGAAAGGGTTTGAGGAAGATATGATTGTTTCCGATATTAACATCAACAGGGTTTTCAGATCCCGAATCCACGATCCCAGAAGGAGAAAGGAGCAGCTTGTTCTCAAAGTTCACGAGGAGAAAGCGGAAGTAATAAATATCGAGGTAAAGAAAAATAAAAAAGCCCGTAAATCCGGAATAAAGCCCAAGACCGAGGATTTTTTCACAGTAGAGGAGGAGATTTTCAATGCGCTTGTTTTAGGAACACGGGACTATGTAACTAAAAACGGTTTTAAAAAGGCTGTGATCGGATTGAGCGGCGGAATCGATTCGGCGCTCGTCTCCGCGGTGGCCAGGGAAGCCCTCGGAAAAGATAACGTTATAGGTGTAATGATGCCTTCCAGATACAGCTCGGAAGGCAGTATAAAAGACTCCCGGAAATTATCGAAAAATCTTGGGATAGAGGTTATCAGGATACCGATAGAGAAAGCATTCGGCGCCTTTGCCGATATGCTTGACGAAGTGTTTTCGGGAACGAAACAGGACAGTACGGAAGAAAACCTCCAGGCTCGAATTAGAGGCAATATTCTCATGGCGCTATCCAACAAATTCGGCTGGCTTGTTCTCACCACTGGCAACAAGAGCGAGATGAGCGTTGGGTACTGTACGCTATACGGTGATATGGCAGGCGGGTTTGCGGTAATTAAGGACGTGCCGAAAACTATGGTTTACAAACTTTCCGAGTACTACAATTCATCGAAGAATAAGGAAATGATACCGGTATCGATTTTACACAAGCCCCCCTCGGCCGAACTCAGGCCCGATCAGCTGGATACGGATTCGCTGCCTCCGTATGAAGTTCTGGATCCCATATTGAAGGCATACGTTGAAGATGACCTCAGCGTCGGGGAGATTGTTTCACTCGGATTTAAGGAAGCCGTTGTAAAGAAGGTTATAAGAATGGTCGATAGCAACGAATATAAAAGAAGACAAGCTCCTCCGGGCATCAAGATAACCCCCAGGGCATTTGGCAAAGACCGCCGCTTTCCAATCACCAATTTGTACAGAGAGTAACCGGTACGGCTCTATAATGCGCCTTATTAGTTTTTATGGTATACTGCGCTGCAGGGGTCGGTGAGTAAATTATCCCGTGTTGACTTGCGGTTTTTTTCATCTAACATAATTGAGGGGGCTATTAGGCCCTGATTTAGGGCCAGTCCTTTTAATTAAACTTATTTAATTCTTATATACTAGAGCGGTAGGAAGGTGTTGTTATGAAGCCCGTTGGATATCCGACAAAACAGGGTCTTTACGACCCACAGTTTGAGCACGATTCGTGTGGTATAGGGTTTGTTGTCAATATTAAAGGTAAAAAGTCGTACGATATAGTAAAAAACGCTATTACTGTGCTCAAAAATCTCCAGCACCGGGGTGCATGCGGGTGCGAGGAAAACACCGGCGACGGAGCCGGAATTCTGATGCAAAAGCCCCATAAATTCTTTAAAAAGGTTGCTGAAGAGGCGGGAATCTCGCTACCATCTTCGGAAGAATATGGAACCGGCATAATTTTTCTCTCGCCGAATGCCGCCGACAGAAAAGATTGCATAAATACTTTTGAGAAGATTATAAAGGAAGAAGGATTGTCCGTAATAGGCTGGCGGGATGTTCCTACCGATAATTCGTCTCTGGGTCATACTGCTAAAAGCTGCGAGCCGTATATAAAGCAGATTTTTATATACCGGAGGCCCGAGCTTGCGGATGATATGGATTTTGAGCGTAAGCTTTATATAATAAGAAAACGCGCCGAGAATGAAATACGGTTTTCCGGCATTAATGGAGGCGAGTATTTCTATATTACGAGTCTTTCGAACAAAACGGTTGTTTATAAGGGAATGCTGACTACATGGCAGCTCGAAGAATACTACCCTGAATTAAATGACGAGGATATGGAATCGGCCATAGCGCTCGTCCACTCGCGTTTCAGTACCAACACATTTCCGAGCTGGGACCGCTCACACCCCTACCGATATATAATCCACAACGGCGAGATAAATACATTAAGAGGCAATATTAACTGGATGCACGCGCGTGAAGCCGTTCTTTCCTCGGATTTATTCGGAGATGAGCTGGAAAAAACATTTCCGATTATTCAGCCCGACGGCAGCGACTCGGCTAATTTCGACAACTGCGTTGAGTTCCTGACTCTTGCCGGACGCCCCATTGAGCACGCTGTAATGATGATGATCCCCGAGCCGTGGTCTAACCATGAGACTATGAGCGATGAGAAGAAGGCTTTTTACGAATATCACAGCTGTCTCATGGAACCGTGGGACGGACCTGCCTCGATCGCTTTCACAGACGGCACCAAAGTAGGCGCGGTTCTGGACAGGAACGGACTACGTCCCTCCCGTTATTATGTGACCAAGGACGACCTCGTAATTATGGGCTCTGAGGTCGGAGTGCTGGAGGTTCCGGCCGATATGATACTGCAAAAGGGCAGACTTCAGCCGGGCAGGATGTTTTTAATCGACACCGAGGAAGGGCGGATAGTCGAGGATGAGGAGCTTAAGAACAAGCTTGCCGGGGAAAAACCCTACAGGAAGTGGCTGAACGATAATCTGGTAAACCTTGCCGATATACCCGACCCTGATGAAGAAGTGGAAATCAGGGAATTCAGTCATGAACAGATACTGAAAAGACAAAGAACTTTCGGCTATACGTTTGAGGACCTGAGAATAATTATGGGGCCCATGGCAAGTAACGCCGTTGAGCCTCTGGGATCGATGGGAAAAGACACCCCGGTTGCGGTTCTGTCAAGCAAGCCCAGACTCCTCTATGAGTATTTCAAGCAGTTGTTCGCTCAGGTCACTAACCCCGCAATCGACGCTATTAGAGAGGAACTCATCACGGCAACAGCCGTTACGATAGGCCTCGAGCGTAACATACTCGACCCGCAGCCTGAGAACTGCCGCATGATCGAGCTAGACAGCCCGATACTGACCAATAAACAGCTGGAACGAATAAGGGCACTTGATAACGAAGACTTTAAGTCCGTTACCCTGCCGATTCTATTTGATCCGTCCGGCGGCAGCGAAGGGCTTGAAAATGCGCTTGAGAATTTATTTGAAGAGGCTGATAGGGCAATTTCCGAAGGAGCGAATTTGATAATCCTTTCCGACAGGGGTTTTGATAAAAACAGGGCTCCCATTCCCGCGCTTCTGGCTTCTTCGGGCCTGCATCATCACCTTATAAGAAACGGAAACAGGCTTAAAGTAGCCTTGATCCTTGAGTCGGGCGAGCCTCGAGAGGTGCATCACTTCGCTCTCCTTATAGGGTACGGAGTAAGCGCGATAAATCCCTACCTTGCGTACGAGACGCTCGGCGATATGATAGACGAGGGGATGTTAGAGGATATAGATAAAAAAACAGCCGTAAAGAACTATATAAAGAGCATTGTAAAGGGCGTTGTAAAAACGATGTCCAAAATCGGCATTTCAGCCGTGCAGAGCTATCACGGCGCTCAAATATTCGAGGCTATAGGTCTTAACCACGAGTTTGTGGACAAATATTTCACGTGGACCCCTACGAGAATTAAAGGCGCCGGGATTGAGATAATTACCGAAGAGATACGGATGAGGCACGAAGTGGCTTTCCCCGAGCGCGATGTAGAAACGGATACTCTCGATGTTGGAGGAATTTATCAGTGGCGTCCCGGGGGAGAGCATCATGCATTTAATCCCAGAAGCGTTCATATGCTCCAGAACGCGTGCCGTTCCGATAGTTATGAAAGCTTTAAGAAATTTTCAAGTCTTGTAAACGACGAATCCAAACAGCTATGCACTTTAAGAGGCCTGCTGGATCTTAAATTCGAACCGACCCCTATTCCGCTTGATGAAGTCGAGTCCGTTGAATCTATCTGCAAGCGTTTTAAAACAGGCGCTATGTCGTATGGCGCGATAAGCAAGGAAGCCCACGAGGGCCTTGCCATCGCCATGAACAGAATCGGCGGAAAGAGTAATACGGGGGAGGGTGGAGAAGACCCGGCGCGGTATTCAATGGATTCAAACGGGGATTCCAGAAAGAGCGCGATCAAGCAGGTGGCATCCGGAAGGTTCGGAGTAACAAGCGAGTATCTTGTCAACTCGGAGGAGATTCAAATCAAGATTGCCCAGGGTGCGAAACCGGGTGAGGGCGGGCAGCTTCCGGGTAAGAAGGTATACCCCTGGATAGCTAAAGTCAGGCTTTCAACTCCGGGAGTCGGATTGATTTCGCCGCCGCCTCATCACGATATTTACTCAATCGAGGATCTGGCCGAGCTTATTCATGACCTTAAAAACGCGAATCATAAGGCGCGAATAAACGTCAAGCTCGTGTCTGAGGTCGGTGTGGGCACTATAGCGGCTGGCGTGGCAAAGGGGCATGCGGATGTAATTCTTATAAGCGGTTACGACGGGGGCACCGGAGCGTCACCTCAAACCAGCATTCAGCACGCCGGTCTTCCCTGGGAACTCGGGCTCGCGGAAACTCATCAGACCCTGCTTGTGAACAATCTGAGGAGCAGGGTTGTTCTCGAAACCGACGGTCAGATGAAAACCGGGCGAGACGTTGTAATTGCGGCGCTCTTCGGCGCAGAAGAATTCGGATTCTCCACAGCTCCGCTGATCGTCCTCGGGTGCATTATGATGCGCGTGTGCCACCTCGATACCTGTCCCGTGGGAGTGGCGACTCAAAACCCGGAGCTGCGTAAAAAGTTCACGGGCGACCCGGGCCATGTGGTCAATTTCATGCGGTTTATTGCGGAAGAGGTGAGAGAAATTATGGCTCAGCTCGGATTCAGAACAATAAATGAAATGATCGGAAGAACCGACAAGCTCGAGATGAGGAAGGTAGTAGATCACTGGAAAGCGAAGGGACTCGATTTATCCGATATCCTGTATCAGCCCGATGTGCCTTCGGATTGGGGCAGGTACTCTCAAATGGAGCAGGACCATGGGCTCACTGAAGCGCTCGATAACAAGGTCCTGCTAGAAATCTGCAAACCGGCGATCGAGAAGGGAGAACCTATAGAGGCCATAATACCGATAAAAAATGTTAACAGGACCGTTGGAACTATACTGGGGAGCGAGCTCACGAGAAGGTACGGTTCAGAAGGTCTGCCCGAGGACACGGTACGCCTCCACTTCAACGGGTCCGCTGGTCAGAGTTTCGGGGCTTTCGTACCCAAACCTATGACAATGATACTGGAAGGGGATTCCAACGATTATATTGGCAAGGGGCTTTCCGGCGGAAAGATAATCGTATATCCGCCGAAAGGATCCACATTTAAAGCCGAAGAAAATATTATCATAGGAAACGTAGCGTTTTACGGCGCCACAGGCGGCGAGGCGTATATCAAGGGCAAGGCCGGAGAGCGGTTCTGTGTGCGCAACAGCGGAGTGAGGGCTGTCGTTGAGGGAGTAGGCGATCACGCCTGTGAATATATGACCGGGGGGCGTGTAGTTGTGCTCGGCCCGGCAGGCAGGAATTTTGCGGCGGGCATGTCGGGTGGAATAGCTTACGTTCTGGATGAAAAGGGTAATTTCCCGATACTGTGCAATCATGAGATGGTGGACCTCGATACCCCCGACCAGGAAGATACAGAAGAAATCAAGGATATGATAAAAAGGCATGTTGAATATACACACAGTGAAAGAGGTAGAGAGATTCTTGCACGCTGGGTGCAGATATCCAGTCAATTTGTAAAAGTAATGCCCAAGGACTATAAGAGAATGCTTGAAGCCATCAAGAAGGTGCAGGAAACCGGTCTTAGCGGGGATGAGGCTCTTATGGCTGCATTTGAAGAAAATAAAAGAGACCTGGCCCGAGTCAGCGGCAATTAATTCTCCCTTAACCATACTAATGATTATTTGATCTCCACAAAATCGGATCGAACAATTAACTGGAGGAAGTTTAATGGGTGACCCCACTGGTTTTATGGAACATGATAGAGAGCTTGAGCCTGATCGTTCACCTTCCGTGCGTATAAAGGACTGGAAGGAGTTTCATAAACACCTGCCGGAAGTAAAGTTGAAAGTTCAGGGATCAAGGTGCATGGATTGCGGTATTCCGTTTTGTCAGACCGGGACTATGCTGAACGGTTCGACGTCCGGCTGTCCCGTTTATAATCTTATTCCCGAATGGAACGATCTCGTATACAGGGGCTTATGGAAAGAAGCGCTGGAGCGTCTTCATAAAACCAATAATTTCCCCGAATTTACGGGCAGGGTCTGTCCCGCGCCATGTGAGGGGTCATGTGTGCTGGGCATTAACGAGCCCGCCGTTACTATCAAAACAATAGAGTGCGCTATAATAGACAAGGGATTTGAAGAAGGGTGGGTCCGTCCCGAGATTCCCGAGACGAGGACCGGGAAAAAGGTTGCTATTGTAGGTTCGGGGCCCGCCGGTCTTTCCTGCGCCGCACAGCTGAATAAGGCTGGGCACTCAGTTACGGTTTATGAGAGGGACGATAGAATAGGCGGACTTCTGATGTACGGTATCCCCAATCCTCATCTTGACAAGGCGATCGTCCAGCGCAGGGTGGATCTTCTGGCCGAGGAAGGAGTAAAGTTTGTCACCGAAACGGAGATAGGCAGGGATTACCCGGCGGACAAGCTAACGAACGAGTATGACGCCGTGGTGATTTGCACCGGCGCTACAAAACCGCGCGACCTTCCGGTGGAGGGCAGGGAGCTGGGCGGAATTCACTTCGCCATGGAATATCTCAAAGCAAATACGAAAAGTTTGCTTGACAGCAATCTTGAAGACGGAAACTACATATCCGCTAAAGACAAAGACGTGATTGTGCTCGGCGGCGGTGATACGGGTACCGACTGTGTCGCCACCGCAATGCGTCACGTTTGCAGGAGCTTGCTTCAATTCGAAATCCTGCCGAGGCCGCCGCTCGAACGGGCGCTCGATAATCCCTGGCCGCAGTGGCCGAGGGTCTATACGCTCAGTTACGGACAGGAAGAAGCCATGTCCGTTTTCGGGGAAGACCCGAGAAGGTATCAGGTGCTGACAAAAAAATTCGTCGGCGATAGCCATGGAAACGTTAAGGAGTTACATACAATAGAGATAGAGTGGCAAAAAGGGGATAACGGACGCCCCTCTTTCAGGGAGGTGCCGGGGACCGAAAAGGTATGGCCGGCGCAGCTTGTATTGCTTGCGCTCGGGTTTCTCGGTCCTGAAGCTTATCTTCTGGAGCAGATGAATGTCGAGAGTGACGAACGCTCCAATGCGAAGGCTGAATACGGAAAATATACGACAAATATAGAAGGCGTATTTGCAGCGGGTGACGCGCGGCGCGGCCAGAGTCTCATTGTATGGGCTATAAACGAAGGGCGTGAGGCCGCAAGGGAATGCGACCGCTATCTGATGGGCTCGACTAATTTACCCTAACTGCATTTTCAAAATTTCTCCTATATATTGGTGCAGTAAGCGCTTTGTGGATCTTGTCTAACCCTTGTACCATGCCGGTATCTTATCCCCGATAAATATATTGACCGCCTTTGTTTCGAGATACATGTCAAGTCCCGCGGAGCCAAGCTCCTTGCCTACTCCGCTCTGTTTGAAACCCCCGTACGGGGTCTCGGGGACTATGCCTCCGTAAGTATTTACCCAGAGGTAGCCTGCTTTTACGGCTTTTGCGACCCTGAGGGCCCTTTTTATGTCCTGAGTCCAGATTCCCCCCGCAAGGCCGTAAATGGTGTCGTTCGCTATACTGACGGCCTCCTCCTCGGTTCTGAAGGGAATAACCGCTACTATGGGGCCGAAAATTTCCTCGCATGCAATAGTTGAATCGCGCTCTACATCCGCCAGCACCGTGGGCTCGAAAAAATAACCCTTCTTGAGTTCTTCGGGACGACCCCCGCCGTTTAGCACCTGGCCCCCTTCTTTTACGCCTTTTCGGAAATAAGACTTGACTCTGTCAAAATGCTCCCTCGAAATGACGGACCCGAGCTCCGTGTCGTCCTTTGTGGGGTCGCCGATCCGTATCTTTTTTACTCTATCTATAAAAGGCGGAAGAAATTTGTCGTAAATATCCTCGTGCAGGAGCAGTCTTGTCACAGCGGTACAGTTCTCTCCTTGGTTAAAAAAACCTCCCCTGAGAGTAGCCTCTATCGTGTTTTCTATATCCGCGTCATCGAATACTATACAGGGCGCCTTGCCTCCAAGCTCGAGAGACACCCTCTTTATTGTTTGGGAAGCGGTATTCATTACTATCTTTCCTACTTCCGTCGAGCCTGTGAACGCAATTTTCCCCACACCCGGATGCTCTACCAAAGCCTGCCCCGCGACTTCCCCTTCACCGGGTACAACGTTAAACACGCCGTCGGGCAGTCCTGCTTCCGTGAATATTCTCGCAGCCTCAATTATCCCGCACGGTGTGTATTCGGCCGGTTTCAGAACTATAGTGCAGCCCGCCACAAGAGCAGGGGCTATTTTCCAGAATGACAGAAGAAGTGGAAAATTCCAGGGAATAATCTGTGCCGCGACTCCGATAGGCTCCCTGAGCGTAACCGTCAGCTGGTTCTCGGAAATCGATATACTTTCCCCGTTCAACCCGGCGCTTGCCCCGGCATAATATTCGAGTGTTCTTATCGAGCCCCCCACCTCTACGAGGCGGCTTTCACGTATAGGTTTTCCCGTTTCAAGCGTATTGGTCAGAGCGATTTCCTCCCCGTGTTTTTCAAGAAGCCCGGCAATTTTATGAACTAGTCGGACCCTTTCGGAAACAGGTTTCTTTGACCATTTATCAAATGCGCTCTGTGCGGCTTTAACCGCCTTATCAATGTCCTCTTTTTGCGCTTCTGCAATTTCCGCAAAAGGTTCTTCCGTTGCGGGATTTTCTCTTATATAGGTTTTTCCCGATACTGAGTCTGTTTCCTTCCCATTTATGAATAATCCGTATTTTCTAAGTTTAGTGCTCAAAATTTCGTACCCCCATACTCGGATTTTTAGAAAATTCTATCAAATTTTTAAGGCATAGGCTATTGAGTAGTATTGCAGCATCGTATTTTATCGGTTTCTATCGCCTGGTTTGGGCTGGACAATGTATCCAGTATTCAAAAGGGTGCTTTTTAACGCTATGTCGAAGAGACTCTCTGAGTTCTCCGCGGCGGGTGGTTTCAAAGCGCAGCCAATAGGTCTTTTTCTGCCGATCCTATGGCAGGCTGGCGGCGGTAAGCTAAATAACAGGTCCCTTATCCGAACAGAGAGTATGTCCTTAAGCTTCGATACTGTCGATTCCCGATCGAGCTTCGTACAAATTCGGCAGCAAATATTCCATTCATTTGTTCACAAATGAATGCTGGAAAATGTATTATTCGGTCCAATATGAACCGGATCATATTTACACTCAATAATATTTACGCCTTATTGACGTACCTTAACTGAATATTATTTATTATCCGGCTTTTTCCCTCATCGTTCGGGCTGAAGGAGCGAGTAATATTTTTAGCAAATCTCGAATCTGCTGCCTGTTGAACGGTTTCTTCAGGGCTGAGATCGGCCCAAGTTCAAGGGCCTGGTTCATTACCTCGCTGTCCGGGTAACCTGTAATAATTACTACAGGCAGATCACTTCTCAACTTCTTAATATCCTTCAGAACTTCGAGTCCGTTTATATCCGGTAACATCAGGTCAAGAAATACAAGATCGAAGCTCATATCTTCGATTATTCTTGATGCTTCGAGTCCACTATGAATCGTTAGTACATCGTGACCCTGAGAAGTTATAATCTTTTTAAGGTCCATCGATATTAACTTCTCATCATCTACGACCAACACGCTTTTTTTCTTCGGTAATTGATTCCAGAGCCACTTGTCGATCAATTCTCTGGTGAATCTCCATTGATTTCCGACCTTGAACGCGGGAATTTTGCCGTCTTCAAGTAATCTGTACAGAGTAGGCTTTGCAACTTTAAGATATTGCGCAGCCTCTTCAAGCGTCAATACTTGCTCCATTTGATTTACCCCCTACTACGTTTTTGATAAATAAACTATTTGCTAAGACTATTATACAAAGAATTAATATAATTTATCAATGTTTATCATATCGCCGAAAATTTGGATCTACACACAGATGACTTCATAAATATGAATTTTGCTAGCCGATCATGGAAAATTTATATACAGTTTATACTACTTATGAGAAAAAGTCTGCAAAGAATCATAAGCAAGAGGAAATTTACCGGCGGCGGTTTCATGGGCAGCGGGAAGATTAATACGGACAATATTAACATTATTGACAATAAGTCCTCTTCCAGTAATCTAAAACTTTCTGAAAAGAGAAAAGGAGAAATCTCATCTCAATACTGGATTCGGTGTCGGATAAGCTTTTGGTCAATCGGGAACCTATTACTTTTAATGAAGCGTTGAGTTTAACAGAAATTCCCAAGTCACAGGTTCCGGACTTGCTATCGCTGGCGAGAAAAGTCACGTTGAAGTATAAGGGCGACGGGGTATTCCTTCGTTCGATAATCAGCGCTCAGACGGGGAACTGTCCCGAGGACTGTTCTTTTTGTTCTCAGTCGACGCATTTTGATACGGAGGTTAACGCCCACCCGCTGATGGCCGCCGAGAAAATACTGTTGGCGGCAAAGCAGGCGGAAAAGATGGGGGCGATGGATTTTTGTATAGTAATCAGCGCAAAGGGGCCTACCCCAAGGATTTTTAAAAAGGTGCTTGAAGCTGTTGACCTGCTGCGCGAGGAAACAAGTCTGAAGATCGGATGCTCCCTTGGCGACCTTAAAGAAGAACAGGCATACGAACTGAAGGAACACGGAGTATGGCGTTATAACCATAATCTCGAGACATGTAGAAGCTACTTCCCCAATATCTGCACTACTCACACTTACGATGACAGGGTCAAGACAGCAGAGCTCGTAAAAAGAGCGGGTATGAACCTTTGCTGCGGGGGTATACTGGGCTTGGGAGAGTCCGTCAGGCAAAGGCTCGAGCTGGCCTTCGAGTTGAGGGAGCTGGGTCCAAGCTGGGTCCCGATCAACTTCATAAATCCTCGACCCGGGACTCCTTTTGAAAAATTATCCACCGTGCCGCCGTTTGAGGCCGTAAAAACCATCTCGATTTTCAGGCTCATTCTGCCCGATAAAATACTAATGACTGCCGGAGGAAGGGAAGTAACTCTTCGCGACTTGCAGGCTATGGGGCTTCTTGCCGGAGCGAACGCCATGATCCTGGGAAATTATCTCACAACGACCGGCAGATCGCCCGAAGAGGACCTCAGAATGCTCGATGACCTGGAAATGCCTGTCAGAACAGACGTCAATTGATCCGGACCAGAGTCGGAACTTTCAGACCGCCGCCCTGATTTCAAAAACACCCTGTATAGATTTAATAATGTCCGATAGAACGAAAAAATTAGGAGCGTATGATAAAGAGTTCGTATGGCATCCCTTCACCCAGATGAGGGAATACGAAAAAAAGGATCCTTTAGTTATCGAAGGGGGGGATGGGGCGTATCTGATTGATTCTGAGGGCAAAAGGTATATAGACGGAGTGTCCTCACTGTGGGTCAACATCCACGGCCATAAAGTTCCCGAGATAGATAATGCGATTAAAGAGCAGGTCGACAGACTAAGCCATAGCACGTTATTGGGCGTTACGAACCCACCGGCGGCGGAGCTTGCAAAAGAGATTATAGAGATTTGTCCTCCCGGATTAAAGAAGGTTTTTTACTCGGGCGACGGCGCGAGCGCGGTCGAAGTCGCGCTTAAAATGAGCTATCAATATTGGCGGCACAAGGGAAAGACAGGCAAGTCGAAGTTTATCTGTCTTGAGAACGGTTATCACGGCGATACACTTGGTGCGGTCTCGGTGGGCGGAATAGATCTTTTCCACGCCGCGTTCAAGCCTCTTCTGTTCGAGACTTTTCAGGCGCCGTCATATTACTGTTACAGGTGTCCCCTCGGTAAAACCTACCCTTCATGCGGTATCGCCTGCGCCGATGAGATTGAAAAAATATTAAAAGAACACCACGAGGAGGTCGCGGGAATAATATTCGAGCCCTATGTGCAGGCCGCGGGCGGCATGATCGTCTCTCCCCCCGGTTATCTGAAAAAGGTGCGTGAGTATTGTGATAAGTACGGCGTCCTTATGATACTAGATGAAGTCGCGACCGGTTTCGGCAGAACAGGCAAGATGTTCGCGTGCGAACATGAAAGCGTGACGCCCGACATTCTGGTTCTCGGAAAGGGCATGACCGGAGGATATCTGCCTCTTTCAGCCACAATAACGACTCAGGATGTTTACGATGCGTTTTTGGGGGATTACGAGGAGTTTAAAACATTTTTTCACGGTCACAGCTACGCCGGAAATCCACTCTCCTGCGCTGCTGCAAGGGGAAACCTGAAGGCTTTTGAAAATTACGACTCCCTCCATAACCTTCAAGAAAAAATCGAGT
The DNA here is from genome assembly GCA_040223695.1 of Deltaproteobacteria bacterium. Lineage (NCBI taxonomy): Bacteria > Pseudomonadati > Myxococcota > Myxococcia > Deltaproteobacteria bacterium. The sequence continues at coordinate 134,746 of JAVKFU010000013.1, read as the reverse complement.
ATCTGGAAAACGAGCTCCGAGAATTTAACGGTCTTAAGCACGTGGGCAATGTGAGAAACAAGGGATTTATGGCGGGAATAGAGCTTGTGCGGGACAAAGAGAAAAAAGCTCCCTTCCCTGCTGAAATGAAAATGGGCTGGAAGGTAGCTGAGCTGGCTATGGAGAATGAAGTGCTGATTCGGCCCCTCGGCAATGTTGTGGTTCTGATGCCTCCTATAGGGATACCGATGGAGGATTTGAAAAAACTTGTCCGCGTAACGTATAATTCAATCAAAGAAGCTACAGAAGGACAGTGATCCTACGAACGAGAATTTCTTAGAGTCAAAATAAAAAGTTTTACTCCGCCTGATATATGCATGATCCTCTTCGATGGATAGAAGAAGATTTAAAAACTATAAGAGATAAAAGTCTCTTCCGTATACTCACCGAAATTGAGACGGGGCAGTCTCCTGAAATTATTATAGGCGGCAAGAGCTATATACTCTTCGGCTCGAACAGCTATCTGGGCCTGTCGGTGGATCCAAAGGTTATTGAGGCCGCAACACTAGCCCTTCAGAAATACGGCACAGGCTCCGGCGGCTCGCGTCTCGTGAGCGGAAGCTCGGATCTCCACAGGGAGCTTGAAGATCGTATCGCCGGGTTTAAAAATACCCAGGCCGCCATTCTTTTCAGTTCAGGTTACCTCGCAAATATAGGCACAATCTCCTCGCTTATGGGAGAGAAGGACATAATATACAGCGACGAGCTCAACCACGCGTCCATCATTGACGGATGCAGGCTGTCGCGCTCTAAAGTTAATATATACAGGCATCTGGATCTCGATCATCTGAATTCCCTCGTTTCAGCGGATCAGGGTCGTAGATGTAAGAAGCTGATAGTAACCGATACGGTGTTCAGTATGGACGGGGACCTCGCTCCACTGCCCGAGCTGGTTCAACTGTCCGAGAGGTACGGCTGCATGCTAATGATAGATGAGGCGCACGCAACCGGTGTTCTCGGCAAGAGGGGAAGCGGGGCAACAGAACATTACGGCGTTGAGGACAGCGTGCCAATCGTTATGGGAACTCTCTCGAAGGCCATAGGTTCTCTCGGAGGGTACATAGCGGGAAGTCGGGAATTGATAGATTTTATAAGAAACCGGGTGCGTAGCTATATATTCGATACTTCCCTGCCGGCTCCTTCGCTCGCCGCTTCTTTGGCGGCGATAGAAATTATCGAGAACGAGCCGGAGAGAAGAGAGTATCTCTGGTCTCTGATAAATAAATTCAGGTCGGGGATAGAGGAAATCGGGCTTGAAATACTTCCAACCGACTCGGCTATCATACCGGTTTTAATAGGTGACGCGGAGCCCTCGCTCAAGTTTGCGGGTGCTTTAAGGGAGCACGGTGTTTACACGCCCGCTGTAAGGCCTCCCTCCGTCCCGGTCGGAATGTGCAGAATAAGAGCCACATTGATGGCAAAACACACGGAAGAACATATTGAGCGTGCGCTCCGTGCTTTCCGCGCCGCTTATGATTCTATTAATGCTTCCAATGGCTAGTTCAGCTTAGTCCTGTCCCCGTCTCTTTTCTTGTCTTTAAAAAACGATTTTATTTTCTTCCACCATTCGGATTCATCATCCGGGGATTTTTCGCTTACCTCGTCCAGGAACCCGAGCACTGTAGAGTTGAATTTATCCGACTGCTCTATAAACAGAAGATGTCCCGACTCTTCAAACAGTACAAATCTCGAGGCCGGTATTGTATCTGAAAGGGCTTTTGCGCTTTCAGGTGTGACTATCTTATCTTCTGAACCGTTAATCACGAGTGTCGGCTGCTTAATCAGAGATGCTCTCTCGCTCGAATCAAATTGCACGCCGGCCCTGAATTGACGCTTCCATGCGTATGTGGGCTGAGGATTGCTCAATCTCCACTCAACTATCCGGTCGATCTCATCCGGGTTATTCCTGTAGTATTCAGGCGTGAAAGCCGACATGAGCCCGTAACGGATTTTCTCTTCCTTCGGCAGGCCGTAATAGGGCTCAATTTTTCCGGGTATACTTGCCTTTCCGCTCGTCTCCATTATTCCCGGTAGAAACCCCCAGAGCTTCAAATAGCCGTTCCAGAGCTGAGAATACTTTGTGATCGTATTTCGCCGGGAACCGGAGTTTGTCGAAACCAGTACAAGGCTCTTGACCAGATCCGGATGTCTCAGCGCAAGCTCCTGGGCTATGAATCCTCCAAGAGATATACCCAGCACGTGGGCGGATTCAACCCCGAGCGTCCTCAAAAGCCCGGCCGCGTCGTCCGCCATGATCTCGATTGTATATTCTGAATCGGGCTTGTCCGTATTGCCGGCGCCCCTGTTATCAAATACTATTAACTGGTAGCGTTCTGAAAGCTCCGGTATCTGCTTGTACCACATCCATGCGGAGTAGCCGAGCCCCTCTACAAGTAAGAGCGGCTCGCCCGTGCCGTGAATTTCATAGTAAATATCAATTCCGTTAACTTTGGCTTTACCGTAATTGTGTTTTATCATATCGATGCCAACTTTTTTTGTTCAACTCGATTTTTTTGCTTTTGCCGTTTGAAATTGTTTTGTTTTTATTATCTATTTCGTCAAAAACCTCGCATGCCGCCTGCATGGCGTTAATGGCCGCCGGAAACCCCGCATATATGGCCATTTGAAGAATCACCTCTACGATTTCTTCTTTCTTGACCCCTACGTTCAGGGCCGCCTGCACATGCACCTTAAGCTGCTGTGGCGCGTTCCCCAATGTAGCGAGGGAGGCGATTGTGGCTATCTCTCTGGATCTTAAGTCCAGAGAAGGCCTCTTGTACACATCGCAGAAAGCGAATTCCATGATTAATTTCTCAAGGTCGGGATTGAGAGATTTTAACCTTTCTATTGAACCCTCGGCGCCGTCTCCCTTGATTTCCTTGAACTTTTCAATACCCTTTTCATATCTGTTCACGGCTTTATCCATATGTATATAATGTAAGGCTAAACCGCCCGGAGTCAAGCAGTATTTTTGCAAATGCGAATAAACTGTAAACAGGTAATACCCTGATATTACATAAATAAATTTAGTGTACACAGATATTTATGTGCAATTGCTAACAAGTTGTTCTCTCTATTTAACGCATTTGCTTGTCTCTTCGGGCGGGGTTTCCGGGTTCCCCCGGATTGGCTGCATGATATTACAGCTTGCTAATATTAAGACAGCATGAAGGACCCTGATCAGGTAAAAGATTAGACCTGTTTTACTGTTTTTCTGAGATCCATGTGTTTAATTGACAACTATTGCCCGTTCCTTTAAAGTTTTTGGAATAAATTCCATTAAATGAGAGGTGTAATTGATATGGACTGGGGCATGAAAAACCGTATGGCCAGAATTATTAACCCCCAAACCGGGAGAGCCGTTATGCTTGCGTTCGACCACGGATATTTCCTTGGCCCGACACACAGGCTTGAAGTCCCCCGGGACACGATCACGCCGTTATTGCCGTATGCAGATACGATAATGCTGACGAGAGGAGTGCTTAGGACGTCGGTTGATCCTGAATCCTGCGCAAATGTCGTGCTCAGAGTCTCGGGCGGATCCAGCATTGTGGGTCCTGATCTTAGCGACGAGGGGTTTACCACATCATTTAAAGACGCAATAAGGTTGAATGTAGCCGGCGTGGGTATATCGGTTTTCGTAGGAAGCGAGCATGAGCGTCAGACGCTTCTCAATCTTGCCGAGCTTGTCGATAAGGGAGAAGAATACGGCATTCCGGTGCTTGGTATAACCGCCGTGGGAAAAGAGCTTGAGAAAAGGGATGCGCGTTATCTGTCCCTTTGCTGCCGCATCTGCGCCGAGCTCGGAACGCACATCGTGAAAACCTACTACTGCGAAGATTTCGAGAAGGTTACAACGAGCTGCCCGGCTCCGATTGTAATTGCCGGGGGGCCGAAGCTCGAGACCGAAATGGATGTTCTGGAGATAACCTACAACGCCATACAGCAGGGCGCGGTCGGCGTCGATATGGGTAGGAATATCTGGCAGAACGATTACCCTGTGGCAATTATCAGGGCTATACGGTCTATAGTTCATGAAAATAATAAACCAAAGCAGGCTCATGAGCTTTTTCTTTCTATAAAAGAAGAAGAATCCAAAAAGGTGGCCAGCGCCTGAGCGCCGAGGCGGAGTCATACTTACCATGCCTGAAGTTTCCAAAGCGCGGAGTTCCAATATGCGTGTAGCCATGTACTACAACAACAGGGACGTGCGGCTTGAGGAGATTCCCGTTCCCGTAATAGGGCCCGGTGAGATACTCATACGGGTGCAAGCGAGCGGTATCTGCGGAAGCGATCTGATGGAATGGTACCGGCTTCCCAAGGCGCCTCTGGTTCTTGGGCACGAGATCGCGGGTGAAGTGGTGGAGGTGGGAGAGGGGGTTCTAGAATTCAAGCCCGGTGACCGGGTCATGGCGACGCATCATGTCCCATGCAATACCTGCCACCATTGCCTGAGAGGGAATCATTCCTCTTGTGGTACCTTAAGAACTACGCATTTCGATCCGGGAGGCTTTTCGGAATATATTCGTATACCCGCAATCAATGTCGATCGGGGAGTGCTTAAGCTTCCGGATGAGGTTTCATACGATGAGGCTTCTTTTGTAGAGCCGCTCGGTTGTGTTCTCCGGGGGCAGCGTCTTGCGGGATTTCAGATCACTGACAGCGTGCTCGTTATGGGTAGCGGTATTACCGGGCTTCTTCACATACAGCTCGCTCGCGCGCAGGGGGCGGGACGGATCATAGCCACCGACGTCAGCGATTATAGATTAAGCGCGGCCGCGCGCTTCGGCGCTGATTACGCGGTTAAGGCAGGGGAAGATGTAGCTTCATTCACAAGGGAGGTTAATGACGGCCGCCTTGCGGACTTTGTTATTGTCTGCACAGGCGCGAAATCAGCAATCGAGGAGTCTTTCGGTCTTGTGGAGCCCGGCGGAACTATTCTTTTCTTTGCGCCTTCAGGGCCGGGTGCCTCTATTTCCATACCTTTTAACGAATTCTGGTGGTCGGGAATTAAGACAGTCAGTTCCTACGCGGCTTCCCCTTCGGATCTCGCACTCGCTCTCGAGCTTATCAGAGCGGGCCGGGTAAACGTAAGGGATATGGTTACACACAGGCTTCCCCTTTCCGACACGCTTAAAGGCTTCCGTATGGTCGAGGAGGCGCGGGATTCCATTAAAATTATTATCCAGCCTCATCTCTGAGCAGTTATTAATCCACTAACAGATGGCGCAGGACCATGCTAACCAGAGCAAGCACTACCGCGCCGAAAAAGGCGGTCCAGAACCCCTCCACCTGAAAACCCGAAACAATAGAAGAGGCCAGCATTAGCATGAGCGCGTTTATAATCAGAAGGAAGATGCCGAATGTTAATATGGAGAGCGGAAGTGTAATAATCTTAAGAAAGAGTCCGATTGTGGCGTTTATCAAGCCTATAATTATAGCCGCGATCAGAGCTGTTCCGATCCCTTTTACCACGAATCCCGGAATTATATGCGCGACTATGAGCAGGCTTGCGGCGCTTACGATCCACTGAATTAAAAGAGTTTTCATTCTCCCTCCCTTTATTTCAAGAGCTTGTCGGTCTGTCTCGATACCGCTGATAGTATTCATAATTTGGGTTAAAAGATAAAGAGTGCCCTTAAAAGTTTAGATGCATGATATACGGGGGCGTGAATTTATAAATTTGCGGTCCTACTTCAAGGTCATTTGTTTCGTAATATTTTATCATCGGGACATTTGGCCACTGTAACTCTCCTAATCCGATAATATGATATGTAAATCGAAGAACGGAGGCGGAATTTTAAAAGTCTGCATCGATAATAGATACTGTTTGATGTCCATATCGAGGAGGGATATTCCCGCCTGACGCGTTTATTTCTAATTGTTAGGAGTTCCTTTAAACGTCTCCTGAAGAAATAACCGGATCAATGGCCATCGGGCATTTCCCGGGACCGCAGCCGGCTTTGACACCACTCCCTTTAATACCTAAACTGTACGGGTATGAAAAAAGAGGTTTTGTATCTGATCGACGGTAGCTCCTATATTTTCAGGGCCTATTACGCAATCAGGCATCTCAGCACATCTAAAGGATTTCCTACGAATGCGGCGTACGGCTTTGCCTCTATGCTATTCAAGTTCTTAAAAGATTATGAACCCCATTATCTCGGAATCGTATTCGATTCCAAGGGAGATACATTCAGGAACGAGATATATCCGCTCTACAAGGCCAACAGAGAGGCGCCTCCAGAAGACCTCGTCCCCCAGTTTGAGAGGATTTATGAAATAGTCGATGCGTTCAACATACCGCAGTTTCGGTTGGAAGGCTATGAAGCGGATGACCTCATCGGCACTATCGCCTGGAGGTATGAGAAAGAGGGGATTGAGGTCGTTGTGGTAACCGGCGACAAGGATTTCTGCCAGCTGGTCTCGGATAAGGTAACCCTGCTTGATACCATGAAGAACAAAGAAACCGGGCTTCATGATGTAATGGAGAAATACGGAGTACTTCCCGAGAGGGTTACGGATGTTTTCGCTCTGGCCGGGGACTCTGTAGACAACATCCCCGGCGTGAAGGGCATAGGAGAGAAAACCGCTGTGAGCCTGATCAAAAATTTCGGCTCGCTCGAAAATCTCCTGGAGAATCTTGACGAAGTCACGGCGAGACAAAAAAAGCTGATTGAGGAAAAAAAGGGCGATGCTCTTATGAGTAAGGAGCTCGTTACGATTAAAACCGATGTGGAAATTGAGATGGATCTTGAGAAATTGAGATTCGAGGGGTTCGATAAGGCAAAACTGAGGGGGATATTCGAGGAGCTGGAGTTCAAAAACCTCCTTCGTGAGCTTGGCGACTCGGAAAGCGCGGACAGGGAAACGGATGATGACGATCCGGTTTCCTATGATAACTATTCCCTTATTTTGAATGAAGAAGATTTGAATAGGGTGATCCGAAGAATGGAGGATACGGGGGAAGTCTCGTTAGACCTTGAAACGACATCCCGGGATCCCATGATTGCGGAGATTGTCGGCATCGCGCTTTGTCCCGCTCCCCATGAGGCTTATTACATCCCTGTCGCTCACAGGTCGCTTGCCGATTCTTCAACCCCTCAGCTTGAGCTGAGGTTTACGCTCGATAGGTTAAAACCCTCGATCGAGAACGAGGGGCTTCATAAGATAGGTCAAAACCTCAAATACGAAATTGTCGTGCTTGAGAGATACGGGATTAGGCTCGGAGGTATTTCGTTCGATACCATGCTTGCTGCCCACATGCTGGATTCATCCAGAAACAGCTACAGTCTGGATGAGCTGTCCAGGCTATACCTGGGGCACCAGATGATTTCATACAAGGATGTGACGGGTACGGGAAAATCGAAAATAACATTCGATGAGGTAGAGCTTGAGGCCGCGCGGGATTATGCCTGTGAAGATGCCGACGCGGCAATGCTGCTCGGTAAAGAGCTTGCTCCTCAATTGGAGGAGAACGGCGTTTCGGATGTGTTCAGGGATACTGCACTCAAGTTTATCGAGGTTCTGGCTCGTATCGAGATGAACGGTGTCAAGGTTGACGCGGCAAAACTCAGGGAATTGTCGAAGGAGTTCGAATCGGGACTTGCGGATATCGAAAAGGAGATATACACGGAGATCGGATACGAGTTTAATCTGAACTCACCTATTCAATTAAGAGATGTTTTGTTCAATACTCTCGATCTTCCACAGAAGAAGCTCACGAAAACAGGAGAGCCTTCGACAGATGTCGAGGTCCTCACAGACCTTGGTAAATTTCATTCAGTACCCGAGAAGGTGCTTGAGCACAGGACCCTTTCAAAGCTGAAATCCACCTACGTGGACTCTCTTCCCAAGCTTATAAATCCGAATACCGGCAGGATTCACACATCTTTTAACCCGGTCGGTTCTTCAACGGGCAGACTGAGCTCAAGCGACCCCAATCTTCAGAATATCCCGATCAAGACGGCACAGGGAAGGCGTATCAGGGAAGCTTTTATCCCCGAAGAGGGATTCGTGCTTCTTTCCGCCGATTACTCTCAGATCGAGCTCCGGCTGCTGGCTCATTTCTCCGGGGACGAGAACCTGGTCGAGGCCTTCCAGACGGGAAACGACATTCACAACAGGACGGCTTCTGAAATATTCGGCGTAACCGAAGACCTTGTAACCCCTGAGATGAGGAGACTCTCCAAAAACATTAACTTCGGAATAATATACGGCATAAGCGCCTTCGGCCTTGCGAAGCAATTGGGAACGTCGGTATCGATTGCCAAAAGCTATATCGATGAGTATTTCAAACGCTATAAGAGGGTCAAGGAATATATAGAAAGAACAATAAGCGACGCCCTGAATAAAGGGTACGCGGAGACCATTCTCGGAAGGAGACGCCCCATCCCCGAGCTTAAGTCCGGCGACAGGAACAGGAGGGGTTTTGGCGAGAGGGCTGCTATGAACACGCCTATACAGGGCTCGGCGGCCGACATAATAAATATCGCCATGATCAGGATTCACGAAAAGCTGACCCGCGGTTATGAGTCGAGAATGATACTCCAGGTCCATGACGAGCTGCTCTTTGAAGTTCCCGAGGGTGAGCTCGCGCAGCTTGCGGAATTGGTGAAAAAAGAGATGGAAGGGGCATGGAAGCTAATCGTCCCTATAAAAGCGGATATAGGAACCGGAAAAAACTGGGCTGAAGCACACTGACTCGTCCGGCGGTACAATTCGTTAAACCGCCTGTTTCCCCTTTTATTTCAAACGCGTTTCTTTATCCGTCGGCGAGTGTGCATCCGTCGGGATCCACCGTGGAAGTCCCGCTCTGATTTATCGCGTTCTTCGCACCGGTAATCGCGCAGTCGTTTTGCGGATCGATAATGACTTCAGACGAACCGGAGGCCCTTATCCCGTTTTCCTTCAGGGACGTGATGAAAATGTTGTTATCTACCGGGCTTCCGGTCATCGCTATTCTTACAAAGGTATTGTCCCTCGTTCTGATTGCGTCTCTGTTGGCGATAAGGCTTATGTCTTCATCGGCTTCGAGAATCACGAGACCGAAGCTTTCCGTCGATATGCCTTCTTTACAGTCTATGAAAGTAATGTTTCGAGCCGTGATTTCCACCCTGCTGTCCCCATTAGCCCTTATGCAGTTGTTTCCGTTACCGTCGATTCTGAACTCCGCTTCGGTTGAATTAAACAGGAATTCGTCAAAGCCGTTTGTACGGATGCGGTCCTGGAACACCGTCCAGTCAGTAAATGTTATATTAGCCGGGGATATCTGAATTATGACGCTGAGATCGACGTCGCTGTCAGGGGTTACTGCTATATTCCTTGAAAGAGTATAATTAGGCCCCTCGAACTCGATCCGAACGTTGTTGAAATTAGGCTTGAACCTGAGATTGAATTCTCCCAGCTGGTTCGTTCTGTCGGAGTCCCGCCTTTTATTGTTTTCGAAAATACTTACCCTTATGTCAGAAACAGGTCCGTCTATTACCTGCTCCACAATTCCGTTTATCCTCGTTTTGTTGCTGCTTCCTCCCCCACTGTTATCACACCCCGAGATACCTGAAACAGCGAAAGAAACGGCGATCAATGCTATAAGAACGAACGAATTTTTGTTCAGAAGTTTAACCATCATCCTCTCCTCCATATAATTAGCTAAGTACTAGAAAGATAAAAATAATAAACTCACAAAGTCTATATTAACCGAAAATACCGGAATTTTACATAGACTTTGTGAGTCTGTTTAAAATAAAAATTTTTGAGAACGTGACCCTAAAATTTCCGGGCTCTAATGATGTCCGCGGTCATTTTCACTATGTTTTTTGAAGGACCATGCGTACTGCCATCCGAGCCACAGCACCCAATCAGTCTCCAGCTGCGGGCCATTGAGGTCCTGATAGACGGGGAAGCCAAATTCAACCGCGAGCCTCTGGCCTTTAATCAGCGCCGGGCCTTCTGGCACATAAAAGTTAAGTCCGAAGAGCAGGTCCAGTCTGTCCCCTCCCTGTAAATCCGGGTCCGCTGTGGGAACCATCGCGGGATTTAGAGCGGGGTCTGCTCTGTCTATATTTCCCCAGGACTGCCAGTCCATTCTGGCGGACGTGCTTACCCAGTTAAACCAGTCCCATGCTCCCCAGGCCGTCGCGTCAAATCTGTTCCCAAGACTGTAATCCCTGTCGTTCTCGCCCAGTCTTATAGTCCCGCTCACCTGCGCTCCCCATGATACCATACTGTGTTGACCGAGATAAGTGATTCCAGGCAGCAGATCCACGGTCCCTGACCCAAGCTGCATAGGGTAGGGAAGCTGCTGGTTGGGCCCTGCGGGTGTGTTGTCTTTTTTGTCGATCGACCCGGTGGGAAAGCTTATTCCGGCATTCAAATGCACCCTCTGGTTGTGTGCGTCAAATATCTTTATCAAGCCGGTGAGCTTTATATCTCCCAGCCCCTCGGATTCGGTTTTAAACCGTACCCCCATCCTGGTCAAATGATTCATGGATTTTTTAACATAGGGAATCATTCCCATGAGCGTAATAAAATCAGTAGGCGCATACATAAGACCGAACATATGCATTTGCATATCCATGTCAGTCGGCGTAACCATAAAATCCTCCAGCACGCGCTGATTGCTCACCCTGTTTGTTCCGATTCTCATACCGTCCATGTTCATGAACATGTACCTGTAGGAAAGCATGAACTCTCCTGCGCTATGAGTATGTTCCCCCATTACCCCTATGGGCGCGTGACCGTCCGGTCTGGCGGATGTCCACTTTTGGGCGTATGCGTCATATGAACAGCAGACCGATAATGCCATTAAGATAAAGAGATTAGTAAATAAATTCTTAGCTCTTAAGAAATTATTATTTTTTACTTTCATAAAACTCCTCCATTGGGTCTAAGAAGAATTCCACTTGCCTGTGATGCAGATTCGCGGGCCTTAAAGAACTGGATATATTATGTTTTCAACCGCTTAAGCAGGAGAAAACAGTACCGGTCCCGAAATGTCTTTCGGCAAAACGATAGCAAATGGACGCAACTTTTCCTGTCCAAATATAGAAAGCTAAATATTTGTTGGATAAATCTTAGGCGGTTGGGGGCGAGCGGATGGGGAGCTTAGTATAGAAATCCTCGGTATAATTTAATTCTGTTGTTATGATTCGATAAACTGTATAGTGTTCCGGTGTTAATTCAGATGCCAAAACCGGAGTGGCCAGTGAATTCCTTTGACTGCAGCAGCTGTAACAGAAACAGTGCTTTTCCGCTCCTCCATCCTCGTTTTCTCCGGTAAGAAACTGTACGATTATGGATAAATGATGTTGATTTTGATGTGAAGGACAATCCAGAACTGAGTATGAGAGGGAATCAGCACGTGGAGGGGCGTATCGCTGAGAAGTATAAAGAACGAGGTTTAAGGAAAAAGCTGCTACTATTAGAGATGATATTATAATCCGTATATTTTGGTGCATGTGCGCGACTAACAAGTTAACTTTTCAAACATACTATTTCAAGCTTTTGGGTACAGGTGAGTTAGCGTGAAGATAAGAGTCGGTGTTCTCGGAGCCACAGGTTATACGGGCGCTGCGCTCTTGGGGCTTTTGATAAATCACCCTGGAGTAAGTGTAGTCTGGCTTACATCCGAGAAATTTGCCGGGCGCAAAATTCAGGAGGTTTTCCCGCATCTCCGCAATTTCCTGGATACAGAATGCAGGAGTGTCGCAAGGTTAAAAGAGCTTGAGAAGGTTGATTTGGCATTCTCATGTCTTCCTCAGGGAACATCCATGCACTTTGCTTCAAAGATGCTCGATTCCGGGGCGCGGGTAATAGATTTCAGCGCCGATTTCAGATTCAGCCGGATTGACGTATACGAAGGTCTCTTTAAGACCAGGCATAAATTTAGAGCGATTTTAAAAGAGGCCGTGTACGGACTTCCGGAATTATTCAAAGAGGAGATCAGAGGCGCCCGCATTGTCGCGAACCCCGGGTGTTATTCAACCGGAGTTATATTGGGAACGGCGCCCCTTGTAAAAAATGGGTTAATAAAACAGAATACCTTAATTGCCGATGCAAAATCTGGTGATTCAGGCGGCGGACGCGCCCCCACCCTTGAGCATCATTTCCCCGAAATAAACGAAAATTCACGTGTAAATTCAGCCGCTTCCGCCAATCAAAGGCCTGAGATGGAAGAAGTTCTCTCCGGTTATTCCGATTCGGACTATGAGGTAACGTTTCTCCCGCACATAATTCCGGTTAACCGTGGCATCCTGACAACTATCTATGCGCGGTTAAATAGAAAAGCCGATCCGGACTATATCTACGGACTTTATAACGATTTTTTCCGGGGCGAGCCGTTTATCAGGCTATACGGGAGGGGCAGGTTTCCGGAACTCAAACACGTAAGCCATTCGAATCTTTGCGGCATAGGCCTGGGGTTCCGGGAGGATGTTTTTATTTCCATAGTCGCCCTGGACAACCTTCTAAAAGGAGCAGCGGGCCAGGCCGTACAGAATATGAACATAATGTTCGATTTCCCTGAAACCGAGTCGCTGAATATTACGAGCCTTTATCCGTAAGGAGAATGAGCAGAATATGAGCACTGTATCCGAGCTGTTTCAATCGTCGGTTGATAGATTCACAGGTCTTACTGCGGCGGTCGAGGGCGATACGAGGGTTACGTACGGGGACCTGGGCCGAATGGCAAGGAATTTCTCATCCTACCTTTTATCAAAGGGCATAGAGAAGGGGGACCGGGTGGCAATATTCCTTCCAAATTCAGTTGAGTTTGTAGCCGCTTTTTTCGGCGCCGCCTCGATTGGCGCGGTTTCGGTTCCGATTAACAGCGTATTTAAAGAGGAAGAGCTCGGATTCTATATAGAGCACTCAAGCCCAAGGATTCTGGTCACGGAAGAAAGGCTCAAACCCCTGGCCGCAAAGTGCTGCGCTATGACGGATACCGCCGTTAGGGTAGTTAAAGGAAATAATGTCGACTGGGAGTTCTCACAAAAGAGTCCCGACTATCCCGTGGACGCGGTTATAAGTCCCGAAGACGAGGCCATTTATCTCTACTCCACCGGTTCGACCGGCAAGCCGAAAAGGGTCGCTCGTACTCACTACAATCTCACGGCTTTGGCGAACAATCACACTGATACCGTAGGGTGGACCGAGAAAGACAGGATATTATTCACAATCCCGATCTCCCATACTTATGGATTCGGAAATTTTATAAGCGCGGTCAAAACAGGGGCGGAGATTGTCGTTTTGGCTGAATTTAACCGGCACAGTGTGCTTGATCTACTGGATAGGGAATCAATTACAGTTTTCCCGGCGGTACCTGTGATACTCGATGTGCTGGCTAAAACATTTTTGTCCGAGCCCAAGGATCTCTCCTCCCTCAATCTCGTTATTTCGGCAGGGGCGCCCCTGCCGAAGCAGATTTTCTATAAATTCCACGAGAGGTTCTCCATATATCCGAGACAGCTCTACGGCTCTACCGAAACAGGAGTTATCTCGATTAATATGGCTCAGGATATACAGAACAGATTCGATTCCGTAGGAAGGCCTGTCAGAAATGTGGAGGTAAAGCTATTTAACGAGGATGGCGTGGAAGTCCGTCAGGGAGAAACAGGGGAGATAGCTGTAAAGAGTCCGTCTATGACTACAGGCTACTACGGGCTTCCCGATGAGACGACAAAGGTTTTCAGAGACGGTTACTACTTTACCGGGGATATAGGCAGGATCGACGGGGACGGGTTTATTTATATTCTCGGAAGAAAGAAATTTTTTATAAATGTCGGCGGGCATAAGGTCGATCCCGCGGAGGTTGAAAATATTCTGTCGACGCATCCGAAAATAAACGAGTCTGCAGTGTTAGGGATAAAGGATAAAAACGGGGATGAGCGGGTGAAGGCCGTTATAGTTTCAGATGATATTATTGAATCGGGGGATGTCATTGGTTTTTGCATGGGCAAGATAGCCGAGTACAAGATTCCGCAGGTTATAGAATTTCGCGAAAAGCTTCCCAGAAGCCCTACGGGCAAGGTTCTGAGGGAAAAGCTTAAATGAACGGTGCATAAGGATCGTAGGATGCGTGAAGATATTTTTGAGAGAGTAAAAAAGGTTCTGGCTTTAAGTCTGCCGGATGAAATAAACCCCCGGCAAATAAGGGATGACCAGCCGCTTATCGAACTCGGTGTGGGTATAGATTCCGTAGCCAGGCTGGAGCTTTTAGTAGCGCTTGAGGAGGAATTCCGTGTGAAGCTGGATGAGAGTGAAATAACGCCCGAGTTTTTTGAAACGGTGAAAAGTATGTCGGAACATATACACAATTGTATGAATTTATAATAGAACCGACTTCGGGATAGATATAAATTTACTAATTCGTTAACCCTTTGTCCTTCAAGTATTTTTCAAAAGAATTTATGAATTCTTTTCTCACCCGCTCGCTCGCTTTTCCGATCGGCTCTATTACGGTCTTCTCATAAAACTCGAATGCCGTTTCTTCAAGCTTGGAGTCACCTGTTGTGCGCGCCAGTCTGAGTACGGCTATTGAGTTATAGAATATAGCCTTGAACAGAGCTCTTCTCGCGTCGTTAAACTTGAATTTTTCAAGAGATTTCTGCGCCTCAAGCAGCGCGTAATAACCCACCCCGCAGAACAGTGTGAGGAGTTTTTTAGCCTCCTCCGGAGACATCCCCTCAATCAAATAGACGAGCGGCGCTTCCACGATCGACTCAAGCTCCTTTTCCCTGCTTATAATATTTGCAAGCTCCTTTACCTTTTCATCATCCGCGTTGTCCAGCAGGTCTTTTAGCGCCCCCTGGACATACTCGAGCGCAAAGCTGTCCCTGATCTCTTCAAGGCTGAGACCCTCTGATTTAAGGGCTTTTATATGGGCAAGCTTATCTATAACGGATTTCGGAAATAAGAGCCTGGTCTTGGTCACTCCGCTTGACGCGGATCTTTTTTTCCTGGGTTTGGGTATTAGACCCAGTCTGGAGCACATTTTTATTGTTTTTTCGGGATCGCTTCCAAGGTCTATTTTTCTTTTTTTGGCTTCTTTTATTATTTCTTCAATGGAAATATCGGACATAGAAAGATATTACGCAGGTTGTTTAGGTTTTGTCAATCAGTTTTTGTCATGTTTCCCGGTCCCAATCGCGGTACGCTCCCTCTTTCTCGAGCGCCCGTGCGTATCGACGGTTTTGATTCCTTGAACTAACACCCGATGGAAGCCTACCCGCAATCCTTACCTGGCGATTGATTTTAAACAGGATTTAGTTTATTAATTTGATATGGCGAAGAGCACGCTCGTGGTGTATGAACCGCTTACGAGTATTACGGATAAAAGCTATTACTGGACCGAATACGTTAAGTTCTATGAGCAGTATTGGGGAGGACCCACTTCCCCCTTCGGCGTATGGTTCGGGAATGAATATGAATCCTTTCTTACGGCTCTTTCTTCGAGGCTGGAGGTAGACAAGGATGAGCTCGAACACTGTTTCTTTACTAAGGACGAGGAAGGAAAATATTATGTAGCCCCGTTCAGTTCTAAGGCCAACTTGTTTTTCAGTGAAAACTTCATTCCTCTCGAGTGGTTTATTCCGTTCCGCGAAAAGGATAGACAGACGCTTTACACGCACTGGGGTTTCAACGCCCTCCACTATGATACGAAAATCAAGTCCGCGCTGGAGAGACTTAAAAAAGCCGAAGAGATTATATCGGAAGTAAGCGATAAGGCCGAATTTCAACAGTTAACCTCCGCACGCATCGCAATGAATTTGCTTCAGGGAACATCCGAACTGGAATCATGGCTCTCGGGCTTCGATCCCGGCGGGTTTATAGTTCTCAATTACGGCGAGGTCTGCTCTGTTATAAACCCCTATACGCTTGAAAATGAGCGCTCCGTAGGTGAAACGTGGAAATTCCTTGAATCCCTCAATAGCGGGAGTTTCTCGGAAGCCGACTCCACCCTGAAGGTTCTGGTACGGAAGTGGGAAGATATAAGAAACCAGGCTTCCGGGGATGCCGATAAATCGACCTTGCAGTAACCACTGTTGATTCCCTAATTTAGTTGACTTTTTAACCTTTATTTTCAATTAATTCGTAAGCAATTTGTTAAATCGAATTAATAAAGCGGGAAAATCAAACGAATGGTTTCCCCCTTGGCTCCTATGCTCAAATAGAGCACGATTTAAAGCTGATAAATAAGCCATCTTCTCCCCCTTAACCCCTTTGACAAAATCAGAAGATGGTTCCTCTTTTTCTTTTTTTTTCTTAAAAAATTAGTCTGAAATGGGCTCTTTAATACAAATCTGAAACAATTTTGTGTTCGTATTAGTTTAATAGCTATAAGAACAATAGCAGATAAATGCATCAAATAGCATATTGGGTACATCTTAATTAGAAGGAGGCTAGAAAATGTTGAAAAAGCCTGAATATGTCAGCGTATTCAATGATTACAGCTCTAATCAAGCGGAAGCACTTACAGATGACTTTGAGGGGGATGAATTGGAAGAGCCCGAAAACTATCTTGAAGAGGACCATTCTGTATCCGGCTCCCGCGTGAGTTCCGGTAATTCGGATAATGATAGAGAATCGATAAACCATGATTTAAGGCTCGTAAATGCCTATTTCCAGGAGGTCAGCACTGAGCCTCTCCTGGCGCCTCATGAGGAAGCTCACGTGGCGGCTAAAATTAAATGCTGCGAGCAAAAAGCGACTGAAATTCATAAGAAAATTGAAAAGATAATCGGCAAAAAAATCGCCGCCGGCGATGAATCTATCCGGTTGGAAACGAATAAATATCTGGGAAAAAATATCGGAGAGTTTTCAGCCGCGGAGAAAACTGAGTTTTTTGAAAACGGCGCGAGGATCACTCTATTAACAAAGCTCCATGATGCCTACGTTAATAAGGCTTTTCAGCTCAGAAACAGATTTATCAAGGCAAACCTCAGGCTCGTGGCGAGCATGGCCAAGAGGCTTGTCAGGAGAGGGGTTCCTTTTCTCGATTTGATTCAGGAAGGAAATCTGGGTCTGATAAAAGCGGTTGAGAGATTTGACCATACAAAGGGTTATAGATTTTCAACATATGCCTGCTGGTGGATAAATCAGTCAATGACCAGGGGTATATTCAATCAAACCAGAACCGTAAAGATGCCCGCATACCTTCTTGAGAAAGCGGGTAAGGTTAGACATATCCAACAGGTTCTCACAAAAGAAAATGAACGGGAGCCTATCGCCGAAGAGATTGCCGAGAAGGCGCAAATGAGTGTCGAAAATGTTAAGCGGATTCTGGAATCCGCATCCAATAAGGTTGTCAGGCTTGACACCCCGGTATGGAATGGCGAGAAGACGACGTACCTTGATTTTATAGAAGATTCGAGCTCTCTCGACGTCGATAGCCTGATAGCTGAAATTTCGATTCCGGCAAACATTAACGACGCGCTGCTCATGCTTTCTGTAAGGGAGAGGGAAGTTGTTAAAATGAGATTCGGAATAGGGTACCAGTCCGCCTACACACTGGATGAAATCGGGAAAAAATTCCATTTGACGAGGGAAAGGATAAGGCAGATTGAAAAAAAAGCGCTTGACAGGATAAGAAGGTCGAAGTCGGCGCCCGTCCTTAAAAGTCTCATGGATGTATATAACTGATATCAGTATTAAAAATTCCGCTTGTGATTTAATTATTTGAATCGAAGCCGGTCTTTAAGATCAGTTTATAAGAGGCGCGGGGGGGTAACTCCCCTCCGCGCTGTTTTTATTTTATGCCCGATAATTCTCCCGGCAACACAGTGGAGATAATTGTGTATATTATGATCTGCCCGGATTTGCTATGAAAGCGGATGACATAAATAAAGTAATAGGGAAATTGAAAAAGGAGGTTCCGAAGTGGAATGTGCCGGCTGTAACTCTTGAAGCGGAGAGTTCCATGGATCCCTTTCGCGTTTTGATTTCTACGGTGTTGAGTCTCAGGACAAAGGATGAGACAACAGCGGGGGCGTCGAGAAGGTTATTCAAATTAGCGGACAATCCCCGCGATATGCTTGAGCTGAGCGAGGAGGAAATTATCAAGGCGATTTACCCTGTGGGGTTTTACAGGACAAAGGCAAAAAATATCCGTCTTATCTGCGCGGACCTTATCAGGAATTATGACTCTAAAGTGCCGGATAATCTCGATGAGCTTCTCAAGCTCAAGGGCGTGGGAAGAAAGACCGCAAACCTGGTGCTGACGTTGGGTTATAATAAATACGGCATATGTGTTGATACCCATGTCCACAGAATCTCGAACAGACTCGGATATATTGAAACCAGAACGCCGCTTGATACCGAGATGGCGCTCAGAAAAAAACTTCCGAGAGAACACTGGATAGATTACAACAGCTTGCTGGTCGCTTTCGGCCAGCATGTTTGCCGTCCCGTCTCTCCCCTATGCAGCTCATGTCCTGTCGAAAGTTATTGTGACAGGGTAGGAGTAGTCAGAAACCGGTAATTTATCAACGCCGATTTGCCTTTATTTTACTTTCCTTATGTTTGACTATCTCACTATCTCAAATATAATTCTCTAACCTCATCGAACGCTTACTTTTCTACCAATCCAGGAGGTTTTCAACAGGTTGGAAACAATCGTATTTTATGTATTTGCCGCCCTTTCGGTAGCGGGCGCGCTTCTCGTAATAACTCATAGAAATCCCGTCTCGAGCGCACTCTCCCTGGTTCTGACTCTGTTCTCTACAGCGGTACTTTTTGTGCTCCTCCTCGCTCATTTCGTAGCGGCAATACAGATACTGGTCTATGCCGGGGCAATAATGGTCTTATTCCTCTTTACCGTTATGTTTCTGAACCTTAGCCCGGAGGCGTTAAAATTCGATTCAAAGAACATGGCTTTCAAGGGTAGCTTGCTGTTGGCGGTCCTAGTTTTCGTCGGTTATTTCGCGAGTTTGGGGTTTCGGAGGGTTTTCTCGGAGAAAGATTTGAGCTCATCCGTCTCGGAGGGCTTCGGCACTGTCGAAGGTGTGGGCAAAGTGCTGTTCACGGATTACCTGCTTCCCTTTGAGCTTACATCGGTGTTAATCGTAGCCGCCATAATCGGCGTTGTCGCCATTGCCAAGAGGAGGGAAAGCTGAGTTGGGCGTATCTATCGAGCATTATTTTGTACTTAGCGCAATACTTTTCGTAATCGGCGTTTACGGTGTGATGGCCAGAAAGAACTTAATAATAGTGCTCATGTCTCTAGAGCTTATGCTTAACGCGGCGAATCTTGCGTTTGTTGCGTTTTCAAGGGTTCATGATGACATGACCGGTCAGGTGTTTATGATAATGTCGATCACGGTCGCGGCCGCTGAAGTTGCGGTAGGTCTTGCTCTCGTTGTTGCCGTTTACTCGCACAGGGAGTCCCTTAATATAGATATTTTAAAAATTCTCAAAGGTTAATGACACTATGATCGTTTGGATAATTCTCATCCCGCTTTTAGGCGCCCTGATCAACGGGCTTGTTTTCGCGACCGGATTCTGGAAAAAGTTCCTCGGCGGCGACGGCCATACCGAGCATAAAGTAGTGAACATAGCGGGGTGCGGAGTCGTACTCGTATCCGCACTAATTTCATCCGTTTTATTCTTCAAACTCTTATCTATGGAGCCTTCCGAGAGGCAAATCGTTCAGACTCTGTTCGTGTGGATTCCTTCCGGCGAGTTTACGGTTAGTTTTGAATTATTGTTCGATACCCTGTCCTGCGTAATGGCGCTCATAATCACGTGGATAGGTTTTCTGATTCACGTGTACTCGATCGGCTACATGCACGGGGATAAAAGTTATGCAAAATATTTTGCGTATCTGAATATATTCATTTTCTTCATGCTCATCCTGGTTCTGGGAAACAGCTTTCCCCTTATGTTCGTCGGATGGGAAGGTGTAGGGCTTGCCTCTTATCTGCTTATAGGTTTCTGGTATGAAAATCCCGAGAACGCCAGTGCGGGAAGAAAGGCATTTGTCGTAAACAGGATAGGGGACTTCGGTTTTATTCTCGGGATATTTCTCATCTTTTTCGTTTTCGGCTCAGTGAATTATCAGGATGTGTTCGGCAAGGCTATGGATCCGGTTTTCATGAGCGCTATTCCCGCGTCTGTCATGACGGTTATTGCGCTTCTTCTTTTTGTAGGCGCCGTCGGAAAATCGGCCCAGATTCCTCTCTACGTCTGGCTTCCCGACGCCATGGCCGGTCCGACCCCCGTGAGCGCACTTATACATGCCGCTACGATGGTTACTGCGGGTGCTTATATGGTGGCCAGGTGTAATGTGATCTATTCCCAGTCTCCCACGGCGCAGATGATCGTCGTTTCCATAGCGGCGTTTACAGCGTTTTTCGCGGCTACAATCGCCCTTACTCAAAATGATATTAAGAAGGTTCTGGCGTATTCAACCATAAGCCAGCTCGGCTATATGTTCATGGGCATAGGCGTAGGCGCTTATGCAGCCGGTTTATTCCATCTGGTTACCCATGCTTTCTTTAAGGCTCTCCTGTTTTTGGGTTCGGGAAGCGTAATACATGCGCTGGGCGGTGAGCAGGATATAAGAAAAATGGGCGGTCTAAGGAAATTTATTCCTGTTACGGCTATAACGTTTCTTATCGGCACGCTCGCGATTGCCGGGGTTCCGTTTTTGTCGGGTTTTTTCAGTAAAGATGAAATACTGGGATCCGTTTACGAGAGGGGATATTCCATACAATGGTTATTCGCCCTTGTCACCGTAGTTCTCACGGCCCTCTACATGGTGAGACTGTACCTGCTTGCGTTTGAGGGGAAAATCAGGGTGCCGGACAAAATAAGGGACCATATACATGAGTCTCCTTCAACGATGTTAATACCCCTTCTCGTTCTTGCATTTCTATCCATAATCGGAGGCTACATCGGTGTGCCCGAGTTTATGGGGGAACTGTTGGGTTTCCATGACACCAATTTATTTGAAAGATTCGTCTCATCCTCAATTTTTATGGATTCAGCCGCCCAAGCCGGCCATCATTTGCTCGGCCACTGGGAGCTTGTGCTTTTTTCGATCGCAGCCGCTCTGCTCGGAATTATCATAGCCTATTATCTGTATTACGTAAGACCGTCGCTTCCGGATAAAATTGCCGAAAACAAAAATGTCGAACCCGTTTACAGCGGGTCTTTCAACAAGTGGTATATCGAGGAGCTTTACGACTATATATTTGTTCAGCCCTTCAGGTACCTGTCGGATGTGGCTTACAGGTTCGATCAGAAATATATTGACGGGTCGGTAAACGGTGTCGCGGAAATATTAAAAGAAATGGCTTTGACCTTACAAGCCGCCCAAACCGGCATTTTACGCGGCTATGCTACTCTTATGGCAATTGGGGCCGCCGCTATATTGATTTTCATTATAATCTGGCAGGGTTTTTAAAACCGGGGCTGAGAAAAAAGCACTCCTCTCATTAAACAAGACTGCAAATTCAAATCAATACTCATTATAATTTGTCCCCCCACATAAAATTTGAATCGATTGAGGGTTACAACAAAGCTTTGGCGGCTTTTTTGTTTGTCAAGTCTTGCGTGAGTGCCTTGTATTTGATTTTTGGAGGGTGATTATAAAAAAAGGCGGCTGTTCATGAACAGCCGCCTTTTTTTAATTTTTACAGGCCTTATGGTTAGCTTTTCCTACACGTCGAAATAAAGCATGAATTCATAAGGCACAGGTCTCAATTTTATTGGATTGACCTCGTTGTCTGTTTTATATTCTATCCAGGTTTCAATTACGTCCTCTGTGAAGACATCCCCTTTCAGAAGGAATTCATGGTCACTCTCGAGCGCTTCAAGAGCCGATTCGAGCGACCCCGGCACATTGGGAATTCCGGCCAGCTCCTCCGGGCCCAATGCGTAAATGTCTTTATCGAGAGGCTCTCCCGGATCGATTTTTTTCTCGATACCGTCGAGTCCCGCCATCAGCATCGCAGAGAACGCGAGATAACCGTTGCACGACGGATCCGGGAATCTGCATTCGAGCCTCTTTGCTTTCGGACTCGGGGAATACATTGGAATCCTTACGGCGGCGCTCCGGTTTCTTGCGGAATAGGCGAGGTTAACCGGGGCTTCAAATCCCGGGACGAGTCGTCTGTAAGAGTTAGTAATAGGGTTGGAGAAGGCGCATATCGCTCTTGCGTGCTTCAATATTCCGCCTATATAGTTCATAGCCAGATCGCTCATCCCCGCATAACCGTTTCCAGCGAAAAGAGGTTTGTCTTTTTTCCAGATAGACTGATGAACGTGCATGCCCGAGCCGTTGTCTTCAAAGAGGGGCTTGGGCATAAACGTAACGGTCCTTCCGTACCTTTTTGCAACGTTTCTGATTACGTACTTGTACCACATCATCTGATCGCCCATCTGTACTATAGGGGCGTATCTCATATCGATTTCAGCCTGTCCTGCCGTAGCGACTTCATGATGGTGTGCCTCTATCGATACACCCAGCTTCTCAAGCTCAAGCACCATTTCAGTACGCATATCCTGGAAAGAATCCGCCGGTGGTGTGGGGAAATATCCCTCCTTGTGCCTTGGTTTATACCCTAGGTTCGGGTTTTCATCCCTTCCGGAGTTCCAGATGCCTTCCATGGAATCTACGAAGTAGTAACCCGAGTTCGAAGTCTGGTCGTATCTGACGTCATCGAAAATAAAGAACTCGAGTTCCGGCCCGAAATATGCCGCATCGCCAATTCCAGTGCTCTTTAAATACGCAGCCGCTTTTTTTGCGATATTTCGCGGATCACGTGAATACGGCTCACGCGTAATCGGGTCGACTATATCACATATTATTGCCATAGTTGTATCGGCCATAAACGGATCAAGTCTTGCGGTTTCCGGATCAGGTATCACAAGCATGTCGCTTGCATGTATTGACTGCCAGCCCCTGATGCTCGATCCGTCAAATCCGAATCCCTCCTCGAACCTCTCTGCGTCAAGCATGTGTATGGGGAAGCTGAAATGCTGCCACATTCCGATGAAATCCAGAAATCTCAGATCAACGATCTTTACGTCGTGATCTTTAATCATTTTTAAAACGTCTGAGGGCTTCTTAGGACTCATATCCTGTGATCCTCCTTTGCTCTTGGTCTTTCTAGTTGTGGGCATGGTCTTACAGATCCTCCTTCTCAATTTAAATTAAAATAAAGTTCTCAACATTATAAGGCGTCTTCTCCTCTCTCTCCAGTTCTGATCCTGATTACTTCCTCCATAGGGAGTATGAATATCTTACCGTCACCGATCTTCCCGGTCTTGGCGCTCTCCATTATTGAATCGATTACTTTGCTGACTAGGTCGTCGGATACTATTATCTCAAGCTTGATTTTGGGCAGGAAGTCTATTACGTATTCTGCACCTCTGTAAAGCTCGGTATGTCCTTTCTGCCTTCCGAATCCTTTGACTTCAGTAACGGTCAGACCCTGAACCCCTATTTCTTTTAAGGATTCCTTTACATCGTCAAGTTTGAACGGCTTAATAATAGCTTCTACTTTTTTCATGGGATTTTCCTCCTTCCCACTTAATAGTTGCAAACAACATACCACTTATCAAAAAGCTTTTCAATCAATAATAATAGGGGTTTATCTGGAAGGTTCATGAAGAAAGTGCCCAAAAGTTAAGCAATGCATCCTAAAAATTGAACATTCGCCTGATTATTCACCGGTCCGTTTTTGTATTTATGACTGAATGATTAAATATAGTTTAAAAAATCCTCTGTTGATCCTATCATACTTTGGGGGGGTAGATGAATGTTTTCAAGAATTTTTTCTCCGTCCCAAATGCCCCGTTTCGGCTGAACGCCCTGTCCGTCCGGCATGTTGATTCAATAAGGCTTCATGCTGATTGTGCTTGAGCGTAAAGAGCTCACTCGGTGAGAGAGCGCTTTGGGTTTAGGTCTCAATATTGAAATTTTTTAATTATGAATTCTGTTTTTCTGTCCCGGGGACTGTGCACCGATTACCTTATTTTGACGTTTTTTGTCACTTCATACGCATGATTTAGGAGAACTATTTACATATTATTTGTAATGATATTGGGATATTACGACGAATGAGCAGCTCTCTGCAGGTGTGGCATGATATTTGCAAAAAACTAATTTGATGAGAATGCATCTGGCAAAGCTGCTTGTCAGGAAAGGTCTGATCAGCGTCGATCAGATGAGGGAAGCTATTGAAAGGCAAAGAGAGCTAAATTGCGGATTGTGCGAATCTTTAAGCGACCTGGGATTCATCTCCGAATCCGGTTTGGTCGAGTTTCTCGGCAAGCAATACGGGGTTCCGGTAATGGGTATAGATGATCGTGAAATAGACCGGGATATCATCCGCCTGATTCCAAACGATACCGCACGCGGTAAATATCTGATTCCCGTCGAACTCAGCGGTTCGAACCTTACGGTAGCCATGTCCGATCCTTCTAATATTTTACTGCTAGACGATCTGGGTTTCCTTACGGGCAAGAATATAAAACCTGTGGTTGCTTCCGAGCGCTCCATAAGGGTTAAACTTGCGGAATATTACAGCTCGGATGAAGCCGGCTCCGATTTGCCGGCTAAAGAAAACCCGGCGCAGTCGAGATCGGGACATTTATCAACTGTTTCATCGATGAGCGATGAAGATAGACGTCCGATAGACGAAATAATAAACGAGCTCGAGCAGTACAAGGATGATTATATCCCTCGAAATGATCTTGTCCTGGAGGAGGAAGGGTTGGCCGGACCGCTTATAGAAGACGGCTTTGCTTATCGGAAGGAGGATAAGCCTATTTCCGATGAAATGGCTCCCGGCGGCAACGATACCGAAACCGACGCTACCGGTAACGAATTTGACCTAGATTATTATAGGGAAGAAAAAACCGCTGCGGGCCTATCCGATTACGAATCCGGGTGGGAAATAGAGCAAACCGGATATTCGAGTAGTGACGAAGACAACGATTCGGAAAACGGCGCGCATGGTTCCGCTCCCCCCCTGAAGCCGGACTCAGAAATAGAAGGGCAGTCACCGGTTGCGGAGGAGGCTGCGGCTGATTTTGATGAACCCCTAGAAGACAAAGACGCCGAACGTCTCATCGGATTCGATCTCAAATCGGATAAGGGAGAGACCCCGCTTAAGAGTGATGAATATCACTCCGAGTTTATATCGGGAGAAGAAGAGAGGGACGGGGCGGATTTTGCCCTGTCTCCGGAGGAAGTTGTTTTAAGCTCGCACGCAGAAGAAGCGGACGATTTCACCTCCGTAGAAAAAGACAGGGAAGAAAATAAGCATATTACAAGTCATGCGGTATTTAATGCGTTTCAGGTTGAAGACGCTGCGGGTGAAGCGGATATATCCGTGTCTGCCGCAACCCTGGAGAAGGGGGAAGAAATTTCGGCTGAGGAGCGGAATATGCAAAACAGGGCGCACGATTTCAGATCTTCATTACATCGGCCGGGGACAAAAGCTGATTCTGGCTTCCGGGGGAGCGGGGATTCCGTTCATACGGAGGAGGAAACCGGCGGCGACACCGAATTTAACCCAGCCTCCCCGGAATCAGGAGTTGTACAAGAAACCGACGGTGTTTTCTTTACGGATGGGGAAGAAGAGCCAAAGACTGCAGGGTTGGATTATCTCAATCCAGGCAATACGGAAACAGAAAATAGGGGTCGGAAAGAAACGGACTTTTCTTCACATGGTGAGAACGATTCTCAAAAAGAAATCGACGCCGCTAAAATCGATTTCCGTCATAAAGGCCATAAACACAATGATGGATCGTTTGAGAAGGAGGAAACCGTGACAAATAGCAGCGAAAGAATTGACGGTGAAGCAATTGAAAAACAGTCGCGAGGCTCGGTTCTGATTGTGGATCATAGTCTCACGGTTCAGAAAATAGTTTCTATCGCGCTCAAAAGACAGGGTTATACAGTTTACACCGCAGGAGATGGAATGCAGGCCCTCTCCATGCTCAATGAAGTAATCCCAGATCTTATTTTTGTTGATGTTAATATGCCTCACATGGACGGCTACCAGCTTTGCAAGATAATAAAAAATCACGGTCTCACAAAAAATATCCCGGTCGTAATGCTGACTGGGAAGACCCGAATCCTGGATAAAATGAAATGGAAGAGAGCGGGGGCAATGGCCTGTATAGCCAAGCCTTTCGACTCCGGCTCCCTGGTTGAGACCGCCGTAAAGCATATCGGTTAGCTGCGCATGGAATCGGATAAATTATTATGTCAATACTACTGAGAAACGGACATGAATCGTAAATTTATGGTTGTTGGTCAAGGGAGTGGAGATAGCGGGTCTGCCGGCAAGGCCGGGCCCGTTTCCGAGCACAGGATTACGCGTGACAGAATTATTGAGAATAATCTTATTCTCCTACTATCTGAAACAGCGCAATCAATGGACGAAATAGACGGAGCTAGTGATAACCGGCCTGTCGGGGTTCTTAAAGCATTGTCCGATATCGTCAACAGGATGGCCGAGTTTTCAGAGGGTGTACTAAAAGCAGATCCCGAAGAAGGTTTTCTTGCCGAAGAGCTTGAGAGGGCTGCGGGCAGCTATACAAACATTAATTTACTGCATGTGGAGAATAACCGGATTTCACCGCAGACAGCCGTTAATCTGTACAAAGGCTGGACCGGAGACGGCAAAGAAAGAAATTCTATGTTCAGGCAAATATCCTTGGGCATTGTACATATAATAGAGTCTTACTTTGAGTTGATTTCCGATTCATTCGACACGACGTACATTGCTGACGAATGGAAGGACGCTTTTAGGGTTTGCTCGGGGGAGCTTCGCGAGCTTGTCAACAGGATTCCCTTTTGAATATGAACGTAAATACTTTGTCGTTAGGTCTTCTCGATATTAATACTGAATCGCATATTTGAGAGCCTGGCATAGAGTGGATTCTTGACCTGAAGTAGGGGTTAACATATCGTTTGACATAAAAATGATTTATTTCCTCACTGAGTTATAATTACTTTAAATCCGCCTCGTATTAAATCATCCAAAGGGGCCGCCGGATTGTAATTCATCATTTGGAGATAAATAATGCCGCAGGAAAAAAATGTATTCGGAGAGGAGCTCGAAACATGCTCCTTGTCGCCTATGACGGGGTTTTACCGGGACGGCTGCTGCCGAACCGGGCCCGAGGACCTAGGGATGCACGTTGTTTGCACCGAAGTGACAGAGGAATTTCTGGAATTTTCAAAATCACAGGGAAATGACCTGACCACTCCGAATCCCGATTATGATTTCCCGGGTCTGAAACCCGGCGACAGGTGGTGCGTTTGCGCGCTTAGGTGGAAAGAAGCCATGGGCAAAGGGTATGCGCCGCCTGTAGTTTTGGCCTCGACGCACGAGTCGGTGCTTGAAATAATATCACTCGAGGATTTAAAAAGATTCGCGCTGGACCTGGCTTGACGAATTTGCGGAAAGCGGAACGGAGCATCCATCTATAGACTGTTTTCCGGAAACGGGTTTTTCTCCTGCGAATTTTCAAGGTATGCAAGAGGTTCGCTCGGCGTTTAATATGCAAAAACAGCTTTAATTTTTAAGTGGTCTTGAGTAATAACTAATTAAGAGGCTCGAACTCAATAATTACAATTCCGGATGTGATTGATTCTGTCCGCTATTATTGATCTTTCTCGGCTCCTGTATTGTCAATTCGGACGAGCACCCTGCGGGGTTCTATATTTTCAAGCGAAATGTCCTTCGGAAACTTCAAGCTGGATTCTGATATATTTAAGGTTTTGATACCCTTTTTAGCCTCGGGTATTTTCAAAAACAGCTCAACTTCATTTTCGTTAAAGAAATAAAATGCCCTTCTCGGTCCCAGAAAAGTTACTTTGACTTTCTCGGGCTTGATGTCATCTACCTTCAGGTTCGAAGGCAGAGTTGTATATTTGACCGGAATGTTATACGTCCTGTAAACAAGTTTCGATTCATGCACGAAGACAAACCAGAGTGCGATTGCCATAAAAATCGCAATCGCTTTTTCTCTGTAATTTTTTGTAAAGAAACTAAACCATGGCCTTCTCTTCTTAATCGGACTTATCTCGCTGTAAAATTTTTCCAGGATCAGGTTTAGCTGCTCGGTCCCCACCTGTCTCAATTCACCGTTCCTGGCGACGGATATTGTCCCCTTTTCTTCAGACACCACTAGACATAATGCGTCGTTTTGCTCGGATAATCCCAGGGCCGCAGCATGCCGCGTCCCCTTGTTTACAAGCTGGGAAAAATTCTTGGAAAGAGGCAGGTGGCAGGAAAATTTGGTAACATCTCCATTCTCAATAATTATTGCCCCGTCATGTCCTATAGAATGAGGGTCGAGCAGGCTTTTCAAAAGAGGCTCGCTTAATTTTCCGTTCAGGCTCTTACCGCCTTCTATGTACGCCTCAATCGATGTTTTTCCGGGCAGTACTATTAGCACGCCGATTTTTTCCTTGGCCATGTCGGAAATCGTATTTACCAGTATTTCAATTTCCTCACGCGAAGACCCGCGCGATCTTTCAATGGCCAATTGCGGATTAAGGCTCCAGAGAGCTATCTGTTCAAGGAATTGCCTTATCTCCTCCTGGAATATTATGATAAGCGCTATCAGTATGACCGCGAAAAACGTCTGAAGCACAGAGGTTGTCAGAACAAGATTAAATTGCCGCGCGAGCAGGTAGGCAACGCTTATGATGATAATTCCTGTAAGAACGAACCTGGCTTTTGTTTTATTGAATAAAACGAGCACCGTGTATATGAGAAGAGACATAAAGGCGATGTCGAAGAGACCGGGTACACCTATTTCATTCAGTATTTCTTTTATGATTTGGACGGGATTCAATTAATTTAACCTTCAGGCTCGATTAGATAAATTATAGCAGAAGAGTTTATAAGGTTACAGTTATTTATTGGGGTTTATCAAAATTCTCTTATTATCAATAATGATGTTATCGCCCGTCCCGATTTGATTTTACGGAAATCAGGCGACCAAAACCAGCCTCAAGTCCATAACGTTGGTATTTGTGGGTCCGGTTATGAGAAGGTCGTTCAGGGGCTTGAAAAAGTAGTACGAATTATTTTCACAGAGGTGCTCATAAGCGTTTAGTTCCAGCTCCCGCGCTCTCCGGACCGTTGTACCGTCCGCAAGGGCGCCCGCGGCATCGGTCGGACCGTCATTTCCGTCGGTTCCCGCGCTCAATACCACGACGTCATCGATTCCGTCTATATCGATTGCCGCGGCCAGCACAAACTCCTGATTCCTGCCCCCTGCTCCCTTGCCCTCTATTGTCACCGTTGTTTCCCCGCCCGATACGATACATGCCGGTCTCTGAACGGGGTTGCCGGAAGAGATTATCTCCTTGGCTATGGCTGTATGCACTTTGGCGACCTCCTCGGTTTCACCGTGAATGAACGTCGAGAGCACAAGGCTGTTGTAGCCGAGCTCGATCGCCTTTTCCTTAGCCGCCTGAACAGCCAGAATATTGCTGCCGACAATCGCGTTATGAGTGCTGTGAAATATCGGGTCGTCCGGCTTCGGTGTTTCCTCCATCTCCCCGCGGCAGCCCCTTTCAATGTAATTGACCAGGCTTTCCGGGACCTTGCCCTCAAGCCTGTATTTTCCAAGTATTTGCCTGCAGTCATGAAAAGTATGTGTGTCGGGCACAGTTGGCCCTGAGGCGATCACATCAAGATCGTCCCCTATTACATCCGAAAGTATGAGCGAAATCATGGTTGACGGATGGGCAAGCCTCGCGAGACGGCCCCCCTTTACCTGTGAGACCTGTTTCCGGAGAGCGTTTATCTCGTGTATCGAAGCGCCGCACTCCAGAAGTGATTTGGTAAGGTGCTGTTTGTCTTCGAGGGTTAACCCCTCCGCCGGAAAGGGTAGCAGCGCCGACCCTCCGCCCGATATCAGACAGATTACCAGATCGTTTTTTCCTGTCTTCTCAAGGAGGTCTATGATTTCCCTCGTTCCCCTGATGCCCCCTTCGTCGGGTACGGGGTGCCCCGCTTCGTTAACCTTGATAGTTCCGAGGGGAACTGTGTGCCCGTATTTTACGTTTACGACCCCCGCCGTTAATCTGTCTCCCAGAATATCCTCCACGGCCTTTGCCATCGAAGCAGCGGCTTTTCCCATTCCCACCACGTAAACGTTCTCGAACGCCGGGAGGTCGTATTCTCGGCCCTGAAGGATTAATGTTTCGTCCTCACGTCTCAGATGTGCCTTCACGGCGTTAACCGGATCAACCGCTTTCAGGCCCGCGTGAAATATCGATACCGCATCGTCTCTGAGCTTGTTCAGGTTCATAGCCTCAAATTATAACGAGCGCCCCCGTTTGTAACAAGCCCGCGGGCGCGATACAGCATAGAATGTATATAGTAGCCTGAAAGCACGGGCTTTCAGCTCGTGTGCTTTAACATGCGTGGAAATTATCGACAGAGAGCCTGCTCCGCGGGGAGATCAGGGCTGATTTCATCATTTTTATAAACGCTGGTACATTTTCAGTAAAATTGAAAACGGAACTTGGGATGAAGAGACTGGTTTTAATATACGTTTTAATGCCCGTGATCGCTCTTACGGTATTCAATATCCCTTCTTTCGGGGATGAGAAACCGGAGGGCGTCCAGGAGATGACCTGCCCGGAAAGCTGCGAATCGGCTCGAAAGAACTGCGAGCTTTCCTGCACTCAGATTGTGGGGGGCGGGGCCAAGAGCGAGAAACGGAGGGAATGCATTTACGCGTGCGGAGACGAACTTGAAGATTGCAGGATCAGATGCGCTGACCCGACTCCCCGCCCTACTGTCGAACCCGAGGCTTATCATGACAAGACATGCAGGGACGCCTGCGTATACAGGAATAAGGACTGCAACGAGAATTGCACCAAATACGTCGGAGGCGGCGCCAAGAGCGCAAAGCGTAATGCGTGTGTAGAAGAGTGCGGTGAAAAGCTTGATCAATGCGAAGACCGCTGCGTTAATCCCGCGCCGCGTCCTCGGATAGATCGCGGACTCCATAAAAATAATTCCTGCGCCTCGGCATGCGCAAATAACCGCATCGATTGCGAGGAGTCTTGCAGTATTTACACCGATGGAGGCGCTGAAGGCGGGAAAAGGGAGGAGTGCATAATGAGCTGCAATAATATTGAAAATGATTGTATTGAGACCTGCAACGACTGACCGGTTGCGGAGAAGTGAATGTTTACCTGAGCGCCGCCAGTTGTTTCATCTGAAGCAATAATCTGATCCCCCCGAATCTCCGTAAGCTTATTTATCGAATTGAGGAAGGCTCTCCAGGAATCCCAGGATTTCATCCTCAAGCCCGCCCCTGTTTTCCAGATTCATTTTAAACAGTTTCACGTCCTCCCTTGCCTTAATCTTTCCCTTTATGCCTCCGTCCGTGTGGGCTATTGTGGCGATTACTATCTTATTTGAATCCAGGATTTCCGATACTGTCCTGACAAATTTATTTGAAAGGCATTCCATCTTTCCTATTTCGTCTATTATGACGATTCCGGCTTTACTTTCGCTCAGGTTTAATAAATCGAGAAAAGAATCGAGACTGTTAATATCGACTTTGTATTTGCCGACCTGATAGGGTCTCTCTATCAATACGTGTGCGAGTATGGATTTTATCCCGTTCAGGCCTATGAGCTGAAACCCCTTTCTCTCTCCTTCATGCCTTATCTCCTCGGTATAGAATCCCTCAGGATTATATTTCTCAAGCCTGTATCGGAGCTGCTTTACAAGAGTTGTTTTACCAATGCCCGGAAGACCTGTAATCAGTATATTCTTTTGATTCCTTTCCATATTGCGTTGTCTTTATCAGGCGTTTTTTTTGAACGGTGTCATCGAGGAATTACTTTGAATGAGTCAGAATGATTTGGAATTGTCTAAAGGCGGTCGTATGTGAGACTGAAAAGATCGGATTCTATCAGTTTAGCCGCTCAGCTTATCGCACAGATCCCTGATTATCCGTACCGAGCTGTCAACTTCCTCAAACGTATTCTCCACGGAAAAACTGAAACGAATACTCGAATAGGCCTCTTCTTCGGATAAGCCCATAGCGCAGAGGACATACGAGGGTGAAATCTCGAAATTGGTGCACGCAGAACTTTGCGAGCATCTCACACCGGCCCGGTCAAGTTCCATTACTAATCTTCTCCCGTCAATCCCTCCGAAAAATATATTTGTCGTGTTGCACACTCTTTTCTTTATATCCCCGTTAACTCTGGTACCGGGGATGAAATCGAGAATCATCGCCTCGAACCTGTCTCTCAGCTCCTTCATCCCGGTGATGATTTCTTTGAGGTTGTTTTTTCTTATCTCCGCTGCCTTGCCGAGTCCCGCTATTCCGGGCAGGTTTTCAGTGCCGGGACGGAAGCCTTCTTCCTGGAATCCGCCGAACAGTATGGGCGCGAGCATAAACCTGTCTCTGCTGTATATCACTGCCGCACCCTGGGGTCCGTGAATTTTGTGCCCGGTGACGGACAGAAAATCTATCGGCAGCTCATCCACCTTCATCTCGATTTTTCCGAGGGCCTGCGCCGCGTCTGTATGAAGCGGCACGCCCCTGCGGCGGCAGATTTCCCCAATTTCAACGATAGGCTGCATGACCCCGGTTTCATTATTAACCCACTGCACCGACACCAAAGTGGTGTTGTCATTGATGTTTTTTTCCAGTTCCTTAAGGTCAATGAGCCCTTCCCGGTCAACTCCAATAAGCTTTATTTCGACGCCATTGATGCAGAGGTAGCTGCACATTTTCCTGATCGATGAGTGTTCAACCGTGGTTGTGATAATACGGCATTTCCTCCCCTTGTCTCTGGCGCGGGAGTAAAACGCCATGTTGTTGGATTCGGTGCCTGAGCTTGTAAACGTGATTCTGGAAGGTGATACGCCCAATAGGGCTGCTACCTGGTTTCTTGCTACAGACAGGTGTTTCCGTGCCCTTTCACCTGTGGAATGGGCGCTTGAAGGGTTTCCGAATCCATCGCCCATTAGCCTCATCACTACTTCCCTTACCTCGGGAAGCGGTTTCGTGGTCGCGTTGTTGTCAAGATAAATTTCGTTTTTTTCCATTACCGGACCCTGATACCTGAATATTATAACATTATTTCAAGCGCTTATTTCACAATCCCTATACCGGGTCACTTTGTGAAATTTTGAGCCATTTTAATATCTATCGCGCGGTTTGAAGAAGTTTTCAGGATTCTGAGAGGGCCGATGAGGTTCGATAAGAAAAACATTCAGTTTGTCGTTCTCTGATCGTACTCTTCAGGAGTCATTATTGTGATACAGGGCCTGTGATCGGTTTTCTCGACCGGACCCAGATAAGACAGCAGCTGAACGTTCTCGATTTCTCCCTTTTTAGTAAGTGGAACGGGAAAATATATTAAATTCGATCTGTTTGTCTGGCGGTGGACTCTTATATAATACAAAAGCTTGTCCATTGTGTTTCTGAGTCTCGTGTTCTCGTCCTCCCCCTTCTTCATCCCTTCCTGGTCAGGGGTTATCCAGCTGTCCCAGACAGTCGATGTTATATAAACCGGAATCAAAACCCCCGCCTCTTTTGCCACTTCTGATACATCCCTCAGTTTTCCCTCATCGACAGCCTGTTTTCTAGTCTGCTTTGGATTGCTCATCTGCTTTTCTCTCCCGGTAAATTATTTTACGGCACGAGGGCTATAATGCGAAGCGGGCCGCCGCTGCCTCCCTTGATTTTCATCGGAAGGGCGATCACATACGCGCCTGTTGCCGGCAATTTATCCAAATTCGCAACATTCTCAAACGCGGGAATATTTTCTTCAAACAATATTTGATGGCTCTCGAACAATTCCGATTGACCGTAGTCTATGCTGGGGGTATCGAGTCCGATCGCGTTTATTTTTCTGTTGCGAACAAGCCATTTAGCCGCTTCGGGATCGAGACCCGGAAAGTGAAGCTCCTTGACGGCCTCCCGGCCTTTTTTATCCGTCCCCATATATTTGACTCTGTCCGGCCAGTATCGCGCATAACCCGTATTGAGCAGCACGATCGAGTTCTCCGGAATTCTGCCATTTTCCTTTTCCCACGCGGTAAAGTCGGCCGCGCTTACCTGATAGTCCGGGTCTGAAAGGGCTTTCCCGGAAATGTCTATGACCACTGCCGTGCCGGTAACTTTCTCAATCGGGATCTCGTCTACAGTTTGTCTGCCCTCGGCAAAATGAATCGGAGCGTCTATGTGCGTGCCTCCGTGCTCCTCGCCCTCGTATTTATTGGCGGTGTAAAAGTAGCCTTTTTCGGTATGCCCCTCGTATACCTTCTCTAACTTGAACCCCTCTCCGGTGGGCCAGTAAACGGTTTCAGTGGAGAAGTCGTGGGTAAGGTCGATCCATTTGCCCTCGGGGAACTTGGCTGTTTCACTCTCGGCGTACACTCTATCCCCAACACCGAATATCAGTGCCAGTACCGTAATAATTACATAGGCCGTTATATTACTCTTCACTTTTTTCTCCGGCATCCGCATTTTCTAATTTACTTTTCCCCGTTTTGCTCAGTTCTGCTCTGTAGAAGTCGCCTGTATCCGGCAGCGATATTCGAATATCGCTTATTTGATCGATTTCAACACTTACATTATTTAGTTTACAGTCGAGCACGTGCCCGCCTGAGTCTTTACCCTCCGAAATAAAATGAAAGTGAAAGCCGGTAGCGTTTATGCTACCAAGATACTCCGGAAGTCGAAAGCCCACCATAGTTCCGTTTATTCCGTTAAATTCGAATATCGATTCCCGTTTTACTACTTCCGCAAGCGGAGGGTAGGGCCTTTTCTGTCTGGGCACGCTCCGAGCCTTCAGGGAATCAAAGCTTCCCTCTACCTTTATCGCATAGAATATATTCTTTGTCGGGAACAGCTTTTCCAGGTAGCCCTCGAGCTCTTTGCACTCGAGCGGTTCGCTCAGAGTCAGGGTTTGGTCAGTTTCAAAGAACGTGACTGCGGCAAAGGGTGTGAGGGCCGAGTCCGGCACAGTGCTGACTTCGCCGTCGGAATTCACCTGATAGAAAATCCCGTCGAGACCGACCATCTCACCATCCAGATCGTTAAAGGTCCCTAGCCCGAAGTCCCCGTGTTTTTTTAGCTCTCCGAAGGTTAAAATTCCGTTGTAATCCCCCTGCATGAGCGCTCCTATTGTAGAGGTCTGGAAAATGTAGTCCTTGCCCTCTTGGGCCTCGGAATATAGTATAGCAATCAGGCTAAGTACCGCCGCCAGCGCATATTGATGATTGTTTATTTTTAACATCAATCCTTCCCGTCCTCAGCGGAGATGATTTTCCTGTATTCCTTCTCCGTAATCAGGTCCTTATTTGATTCTAGTCGGTCCGGGAAAAGAATCCCGTTTATATGATCGTACTCGTGCTGAAATATTCTGGCTATAAAACCGGTAAACTCCCTCTCTTCGGTGCTGCCGTTCCTTAAAAAGTATCTGGCGTGTATTGATTTATGGCGAGGCACCATCCCCCTTATCCCCGGGATACTTAGACATCCCTCCCAGTCCTTTACTAATTCCTCCGAGGTGGAAATGATTTCCGGATTGATTATGGCCACGGGTTTCATTTCGGGCGCGTTCGGATACCGTACGCTCGGGTGTGACGAGATTATAAAAATGCGTTTTGATTCATTGACCTGCGGCGCGGCTATCCCGACCCCATTCGCGTGAAGTCCCGTTTCGATCAGATCGTCAATGAAATTCTGTATGGAGTCGTCATGTATGTTCTCAACTCCGGAAGCTTTCTCCCTGAGTACGGGATCGCCTAACTCCGTTATTTCCAAAATGTTCCCCATGTGCGTCTATCTCTTTTAATCACATAAGCTGTTTAAAAAAATAATTTTACCAAATAATGGTATCAAATTATAATTCATGTGTCTCGACAGAGGGGACTTTGCTGATAATAAGAGAAATCCTTTCAATACTAATATGTCCGGATTAACGATATTAAAGAATCTTTCCCGCTATAAACAGACAGCGAT
Organism: Deltaproteobacteria bacterium; assembly: GCA_040223695.1. Taxonomy (NCBI): domain Bacteria; kingdom Pseudomonadati; phylum Myxococcota; class Myxococcia; species Deltaproteobacteria bacterium. The sequence continues at coordinate 98,719 of JAVKFU010000013.1, read as the reverse complement.
TATAGATAGCGAAGGGGAGTATTCATACCCCGACCTGCTGGATGCTTCACATCGTGTGGCGTCATATCTACTTAAGGACAGGGAGGATTTAGACGAGGCCGGGGTTTCGTTTTTTGTCCCCCCGGGATTTGAATATGTCGCCGTGATGCTCGGCATATGGCGCGCCGGAGGGATAGCCGTGCCGCTCTCCGTGTCTCATCCGGACCCGGAGCTCGAATACGTCGTCAAGGACAGCGGCGCCGAGCTTTTGCTCGCCGCTCCGCAATTCAACGACAGGCTTGGAAAACTTGCCGAAAAAACGGGGACGGATTTTTCAACTGTCGAAGAGGCCGTGCAGTGCAAAAAAATTTCATTGCCGCTCGTGAGTGAAGACCGAAGGGCGATGATTATCTATACGAGTGGAACTACGAGCACACCCAAAGGAGTTGTAAGCACACATGCCAGCATAAGAGCGCAGATTGCTTCGCTGGTCAAGGCGTGGGAGTGGACTTCGGGCGATTTTATTCTCAATGTCCTTCCCCTTCACCACCTTCACGGAATAATAAACGCGCTGTTTTGCGCTCTGTGGTCGGGCGCCTCGTGCGAATTGATGCCCGGATTCGATGCCGGAAGGGTATGGGGGAAATTTACGGACGGAAGCTACACGCTTTTTATGGCCGTGCCGACCATATATTCGCGGCTTATCCGCGTGTGGCAAAATGCTCCTCCTGAGAAAAGGGAGGAAATGAGCGGTGCCTGCGGACGTATGCGTTTAATGGTTTCGGGCTCGGCCGCTTTACCTGTAAGCACTCTCGAAAAATGGAAGGAGATAAGCGGTCACGTGCTGCTTGAAAGATACGGCATGACCGAAACTGGAATGGCGCTTTCCAATCCTCTCCACGGCGAGAGAATGCCGGGTCATGTATGCAAGCCTCTGCCAGGAGTGGAAGTAAAACTCATAGATGAGAATGAAACCGTCATTCGTGGTGCGGGCGAGGGCGAGATTATAATTAAAGGACCGAATGTTTTTTTTGAGTACTGGCGGAAGCCCGATGCCACCAAAGAGGCGTTTATCAATGGAGAATGGTTCAGGACGGGCGATATCGCACGGCGGAACAAAGACGGTGTTTACAGGATTATGGGAAGAAGCTCGGTCGATATTATTAAGAGCGGGGGGTACAAGGTTTCAGCGCTCGAGGTGGAGGAAGTTCTGAGAGAGCACCCCCAAATTGAGGAATGCGCCGTTGTCGGAGTGGAGGACGAGGAGTGGGGTGAGAGGGTCTGCGCCGCGCTTGTGCTTGGAGGAAAGAAAAAAATCAATCTTGCTTCCTTAAGGAAATGGTCAAAAGAGAGGATGGCTTCTTATAAGGTCCCGTCAGCAATACTGTTTGTGGATGAGCTGCCCCATAACCAGATGGGCAAGGTGGTAAAGCCCGAAGTAGCCGCCTTGTTCAATTCCCAATGAGCTTTTCTTTACGGCGAAATAAACCCGGATTATATAACTTGATGTTCAAATCCCGTTAATGGAGTTATATTATATAGAGGATGTATATGGGGTTATATCATGAATATTAAATTTATCTTCACTTCCGTTTTGATGCTGTTTGTGTTTTCATCCTGGGCAGAGGGTCAGGAATCGGGCCAAGATAGAGTCAGGCTCGGACAAAGCTCGGGTCAGTCAAAACAATATAAATCTCAGAAGACTTCCAACAATAAGCATTCCGCACACACGAATAATAACGTTAACCATTTCGATGCGCATAAGTCCTTCCATAATAATTACTACAGACATCATCCCGGAACGAGCTATAACAAAAACAATAAAGGACACTCACACAAATATTACGGCAAGGGAAACAATTACAAACACGGGAAACACTATAAAAAATACTATCCTAATTATTACGGTTATTTCCCCTCTCAGGATTACTACGTCTACTATGATCCGCTTTATCCCTACGGGTACGGAACCACTTTAGGGACGGTGATTGAGAGACCGAGTAATGTAGAGGTTAATCAATATAATAATTCCCCGAACCGGGAGAGTTATGAGCAGTATTACCAATACGATGATGAGCCGCCTCCGGGATACTACACACTTCCCCCCGGCGAAGAACAGGTCATATATATATGGGTTGATGAAAACGGCGTTGAGAATTACGTAAACGATCTTGACCTGGTCCCGCTCCAATACCGGGACGACGTCCGGATCGTAGGAGAAGAGTAAAGAAGCGGTCCCCTGAAGTCCCGCCCCTTTAGCCCTGTTATTCCCTTAAGAACTTATCGATTTTATTAATTAAAATCGCCTTGTCCCGCAGGCGGCATAAAGCCCGGCGTCATTTGACCCGGCTTTTAAATAATTGCTATCCGCCTTATTGACAATCCCACATTGAGTTGTTAAACAATTAGGGTACATGAAGAGGACGGCGCTGTATGAAATTCATAAGAAGCTGGGTGCGCGGATCGTCGAGTTTGCAGGATGGGAGATGCCCGTCCAGTACGAAGGCGTTAGAGAGGAGCATTTCGCTGTAAGGGCTGCGGCAGGTCTTTTCGACGTAAGCCATATGGGAGAAATCGAGGTAAGCGGAAAAGACGCATCCGTTTTTTGTCAATGGATAAGCACTAACGACGTCCTCAGCGTGGATATTTTCCAGGCCCAGTACACTATCCTGTGCAACCACGGCGGCGGAGTCGTCGATGACGTAATTTTATATAAACTCTCGGATGAAAAATTTCTTTTTTGCGTAAACGCTTCGAATACGGCGAAAGACCTCGAATGGATAGTGAACGCAAAGGGTGATTATAATGTTGAGGTTGCGGACAGAAGCGGTGAGTTCTCACAGATTGCTCTGCAGGGGCCTCATTCCGAGCGTATTTTATCGGAAACCCTGGGCGAGGATTTCAGTAAATTAAAAAAATTCCGTTTCATCGAGATCGAATGGAAAGGGGCCGGGTTGCTGGTAGCGAGAACGGGCTATACCGGAGAAGACGGGTTTGAGATATTTCTGCCCTGGGAGCGTGGAGCGGAGCTTTGGAACAGCATAATGGATACGGGGAAGCCTTACGGAATAAAACCCTGCGGTTTGGGTGCCCGCGATACGTTGAGGATCGAAATGGGATATTCTCTTTACGGACATGAAATTGACGAGGATATAAGTCCTCTCGAAGCCGGGCTCGGCAGGTACGTAAAGATGGATAACGGAGATTTTCTCGGTAAAGTTGCGTTGGCAAAGGCGCTTCAAGACGGCCTTAAAAATCAAATCGTCGGATTTGAGATGATCGGCCGCGGCGTCCCGAGACAGGGATATGGTATATTCAAAAACGGCGATTCTCTAGGCAATGTTACGAGCGGGACATTTTCTCCCAGCCTTGAAAAGCCGATCGGTTTGGGTTACTTAAAAAGCGAAGTAGGTATTAATGACAATATTCAGGTAGAAATTAGAAATAAAATGAGGGAGGCGGAGACGGTTAATATTCCGTTTTACAGAAAGAATATTAATTAGAGAAGGAGATCAAGCTATGGTGCAAATACCGGATGAGCTGAAATATACGACAGATCATGAATGGGCCAGGGAAGAGGACGAATTCCTGGTGATAGGAATTACCGACTTCGCGCAAGACGCTCTGGGTGAAATAGTGTATATAGAACTTCCCAGTGAAGGGGATGAGATAACGAAAGGGGATCCGTTCGGGGCTGTCGAATCCACCAAGGCCGTGTCCGATCTTTACGCGCCTGTAAGCGGCGACGTGGTTGAGGTAAATGAGGTTCTGCTGGATTCCCCGGAGACCCTGAATGAGGACCCTTACGGTGAAGGGTGGATGATAAAGGTCAAGCCTTACGATCCGGAAGAGCTTGACGACTTGATGAATGTTGAGGATTACACGGAATATGTTGAGAAAGAAGTTGACGAGTAGACCTCGGTATAGATTTGCATCTGGTTTAAATTTGATTAACGCAGCTCGAATCTATTAAACCGGCATAAATATCCTTCTGTTAATAATTTTACAATCTCTGTGAGTTCGGCAATTTAATGAAATCTGCCCAGAACAGTTACGAAACATTTGCCAGCAGGCATATAGGCCCGGATGAAACCGAGCTCAACGCCATGCTTGAGGTAGTTGGCGCTTCCTCTCTCGATAAGCTTATCGATGAGATTGTTCCTTCTTCAATAAAGCTAAAGAACCCTCTGGACTTGCCCGAAGGAGTAAATGAATATCAACTTCTTGAGCAATTAAAGGACACAGCGAAAAAAAATCGTATATTCAAATCCTGTATCGGGCTTGGTTATTACGATTGTATCACTCCGGGAGTTATTCAGCGCAATATAATGGAGAACCCGGGCTGGTATACACAATACACCCCGTATCAGGCGGAGATCTCGCAGGGCCGCCTCGAAGCCCTTATCAACTTTCAGACAATGGTTATGGATTTAACCAAGATGGATGTCGCAAATGCTTCGCTCCTCGATGAAGGCACCGCCGCTGCAGAGGCGATGACCATGCTGCACAGGGTCGCGGATAAAAAGCCGGGGCGTGACAGACGGGACGTTTTTTTTGTCTCCGAAAAATGCTTTCCCCAGACCATCGACATTCTTAAGACGCGTGCGGAGCCTCTCGGGATCGAGCTTGCGATCGGAGATCATAATCAATTTGAATTCGGTGAAAATGTATTCGGCGTGCTTCTTCAGTACCCGGATTCGGACGGAGGTGTTTTTGACTACTCGGGTTTCGTCGAAAATGCGCATGAAAACGGAATAATGGTGGCTGTGGCGGCCGATTTGCTGAGTCTCACTCTGCTCAGGGCGCCGGGTGAGTTCGGTGCCGATGTCGTTCTGGGCTCAACACAGAGGTTTGGAGTTCCGCTCGGTTACGGCGGACCTCACGCCGCGTATTTCGCCACCCACGAAAAATTTACCCGCCAGGTTCCCGGCAGGATCATAGGCGTCTCTATCGATTCTCAGGGTAATCCCGCCTACAGGATGGCTCTTCAAACCCGGGAGCAGCATATAAGGCGGGAAAAGGCAACTTCCAATATCTGCACGGCACAGGCATTACTCGCAATTATGGCCGGTATGTACGCCGTTTATCACGGTCCTGAAGGCCTGAAGGCGATAGCAAAAAGGATTCATACCCTTGCCCGGCTCCTCGAAAGTGAGCTTTTGAAATTGGGTTTTCTTCAGAAGAATGAGTATTTTTTCGACACCCTGAAAATCGACCTCGGTAATGATTCAGGCAGCCTTATCGAAAAATTAAGAACCGTTTCTGAAGACTCCGGAATAAACTTCAGATATATCGATGATCTACATATCGGCATCTCGCTTGACGAAACGACGGAGCTTCACGATACGGAAAGAATAATCGATGTCTTCAGATCCCTGGGCGAGTCCGGTAAGAAGGCTCGTAACACTACCCCCGACATGAGCGAAGTTAAGATTAACTATCCGCCGGAGCTGGCTAGAAAAAGCCCTTTCCTCACACATCCGGTTTTTAACAGCCACCGTTCCGAGACAAATATGCTGAGGTACATAAAACGGCTTGAGCACAAAGACCTGTCTCTTACGTCATCCATGATTCCGCTCGGCTCATGCACCATGAAGCTTAACGCGACTGCCGAGATGGTGCCTGTGACGTGGCCCGAATTCTCCAGGATGCATCCGTTTGTTCCGAAGGAGCAGGCCCGTGGATATATTGAAATTTTTGAAGAGCTTGAGGGTTATCTTTCACGAATTACGGGACTCCACTCCGTATCGCTCCAGCCCAATTCAGGCGCCCAGGGAGAATACGCAGGTCTCCTGGTTATAAGGGCTTATTACAACGGCAGAGGCGAAGGGCACAGAAATGTGGCCTTGATTCCCTCCTCCGCTCACGGAACGAACCCGGCGAGCGCTTCTATGGCGGGCATGAAGGTGGTTGTCGTAAAGTGTGACGCCGAGGGGAATATAGATGTCGAAGATTTAAAGAAAAAAGCGGAGGAGCACAGGGACACACTTGCTGTGTTAATGGTTACCTATCCCTCTACGCACGGGGTATTTGAGGCGGGTATTAAAGAAATATGCTCGATTGTCCACGAGTACGGCGGTCAAATCTACATGGACGGAGCGAATATGAACGCCCAGGTCGGAATTACGAGCCCGTCCGTGATAGGCGCTGACGTCTGTCACCTCAATCTGCACAAGACTTTCAGCATACCCCACGGGGGAGGCGGTCCGGGAATGGGGCCTATCTGTGCGGCGGAGCACCTGGCGCCTTTCCTTCCGGGCCATCCTCTCCTGAAGACGGGCGGTGATAAAGCGATTCATGCCGTATCATCCACTCCCTGGGGGAGCGCAAGCATACTGCTGGTTTCTTATGCCTATATTAAAATGCTCGGCAGGGAAGGGGTTACGGACTCGACAAAGTACGCCATTCTAAACGCGAATTATTTAAAGTCGAGACTTGAAAAGTACTATGATGTGCTTTTTACCGGTAGCGGAGGAAGAGTCGCGCATGAATTCATTCTGGATTTGAGACGTTTTAAGCGGGACGCTGGTGTGGAGGTGGAGGATATCGCGAAGAGACTAATGGATTACGGTTTTCATGCTCCTACAATATCCTGGCCCGTTGCGGGGACGATGATGGTAGAGCCCACGGAAAGTGAAGATAAGGACGAGCTCGACAGGTTCTGTGACGCTTTAGTCTCCATAAGAGAAGAGATTCAGGAGATTTCCGAAGGCCGTGCCGACGCCGGGGACAACGTGCTCGGGAACGCCCCTCATACGGCTTCCATGGCCACGAGTGATGAATGGAGTCACCCGTATCCGAGGAAGAAAGCCGTATTCCCCCTTCCATATGTCGAGGAGAATAAATTCTGGCCCCCCGTCGGGCGTATAAACAACCCCTACGGGGACCGAAACCTGGTCTGCTCCTGCCCGGACCCTGAATCCTACGAGGATTAGGAGATTCTTTCGCTTGTTAGTCTAAGCGGGTAGCTTTGTTTTTACTGATTGTCCTTCAGTACCGAATCGACATTAATAAAGGGAACTGTTTCCCCTCCGGTGAATTTCGGCAGCGTGCCGTCCCATTTCTCCGATATTCTGAGCTGTATCAGTTCCGGGTTGCTCTTAAGCGCTTTTGCTTCTCTTGCGATTGCATCCGCTTTTGCCTTTGATCTGGCTTCAATGTTATAAGCCGCCGCATCGGCTGCCAGCTTTTGTTCCTGGTAAGAAGCTTCAGCCTGAGTTACGCGTCTCGTTTTTTCATTTATAGCCTGAAGCGCTTCCTGCTCGGCTTTTACCTTGAGTTCGATAGCTTTATTGAATTCGTCGGAAAATTCAAAATCTGTTATCGCGACGTTCGCTATTTTAAGCGCCGTGGGAACGTCCTTGTCTTTCAGGGTCACGGTAATGAAGTTGTCGATTGCTTCCTGAATCTGGAGTTTAACCTCGGCCCTTTTCGTGACGAGCTGCTCGGCGGTGTACTGGGCCGTAATGGCCTTAACCGATTCCTGTATGGCCGGTTCGATCACGGTTGCGGCAACCACATCGCGCGTTCCGATTTTCTGATATGTCTTCGGAGCTACCGGGCCCATTAGGGAATACTGAACCGTAACCTGCGTCTCTACTGTCTGAAGGTCCTTGGAGGCGGCCGTCGATTTTGATTGTGCTTTAGTAAGCCTGATGTCTATAGACTCGACTTTATCGATGAAAGGTTTTTTGAAGTGAAAGCCTTCGGGAAGCGGGTTAGGCTGAACCGCCCCAAGAGTCCTTACGACTCCCACGTGACCGCTGTCCACTATTACGAATGCGCTGGTAGCGAGAATAATTATAACTATAATCGCTATCGGATAAATAAAACTCAGATTCTCCAGTCTTGATTTTAAAGCCATTGCAAAACCTCCGTATCCGTCTATTTAACCATTATTATAAATATAGCCGGGCTTATTTGATTTTATCTGCGGGTATTATTTCTTAACCGTCTTCACCTTGCGTCCAGAATCCTTAATCTGACTTCTTTTCTCCCGTTCCATTTGTTGAATTCGGGCGTGAATACCACGTCTATTGTATCCGGTAGTAACGACGGCTCGGTCATATTGAACCATATGGCATCGAGAGTTCCGTTTCCCTGCCTGATCTTAAGCCCCAGGTGCTTGTCTTTGAAAAAACGCTGGGAGACCACCTGAACTGACCTGGAAAGAAGTACGGGCTCCGGATTCCCTATTCCAAACGGCTCGAGCAGTCCGAATTCTGTAATTAATGAATCCGTTACATCATCGAGCTCGACACGGCAGTCAATCTTAAGTTCAGGCTGAAATTTACTCCCTGCGCCCTCGACCGCTCTTTCGAACATCTCTTTGAACCGCTCTATATTCTCTTTTCTGATAGAAAGTCCGGCTGCCTGTTCATGTCCCCCGAACTGTTCGAAAAGATCCCGGCACTCCGTGAGCGCCGCGTAAATATTAATTCCCTCCACACTCCTGCCTGAGCCCTTTCCGACGCCGGCGCCGTCTATCGCTATCAGTATCACGGGTTTATCGTATCTCTCTACAATTCTGGAGGCGACTATTCCTATTATACCGGGATGCCAGTCCGGGGAGGCCAGCACGATTGAATTTGCCTCCTCGAAACCCGGGTCCGATTCGATTTGCGTTATCGCATCGATAAGTATGTCGCCCTCTATATTTTGCCTGTCGGAGTTCTCCCTGCTGAGCGTTTTGGCAATTTCCCTGGCGGCTTCGAGGTCTTCCGATACGAAGAGTTCGACCGCTTTTCCGGCCGTGCTTAATCTTCCGGAAGCGTTTATCCTCGGTCCGAGCTTAAATCCGAGGTCGTATGAGCTGACCTCGGATTTTACGCTGCTTGCCTCTTTAAGCGCAATCACGCCGATTCTCTTGGGAGAGTGCATCCTTTTTATTCCTTCTTTTACAAGTATGCGGTTAACGTCCATAAGGGGGGCGCAATCGGCTACTGTCCCGAGGGCCACCAGATCGAGGTAGTCGGCCAGATTGGGCTCGCCGTCTTTAAAGAATCCGTCTTCTCTGAGCGCTCTTCTTAGCGCCACAGCGAGGTTAAATATCACGCCCACGCCGGCAATCCCCTTCCCCGGGTACTTGCAGTCGGAGAGTTGAGGGTTAAGCACCGCTACAGCGTCCGGGAGCTCCTCGGGCGGTTTGTGGTGATCCGTGACTATGAAATCGGCTCCGAGTCTCTTTGCTTCCTCGACTTCCCTCACAGCGGTAATGCCGCAGTCCCCTGAAATTATAAGAGACACGCCTTCCCCGACAAGTTTTTTCACGGCATCGATATTCACCCCGTAACCCTCTTTAAGCCTGTCGGGATTATAATACGTCACGTCTCCGCCCAATTTTTTAAGGAATGTGTAAAGGAGAGCGGTAGAAGTGACCCCGTCTACATCGTAGTCTCCGTAGATCGCTATCTTCTCCCCTTTCGTAATGGCTCTCTTTATTCTCTCGACCGCTTTTTCCATGCCTTTCATCAGGTACGGGGAAGGGAGGTCGAAAAGCGTGCTGTTTAGAAAAAGGTTCACCTCCGCCTCATTATCTATTCCCCTGTTTATTAGAATCTGGGCCGTAATAGGGGAAATGCCGAGGTTTTTCGAGAGCTTATCTCTCAATTTGGGGTTTTCTTTTTTAACGCTCCAGAGTTTCTTCATTATTACCTGACTGGAAGTTCCTTAAAAATATTATGAGACAATCAGTATCCGGTTATTGAAATCCGGGGGTATTTATTTTGAACTATTAATCGTTGTACGGATTCAATCGGAGTCCACGGCTTTTAAATACCTTACCAGTCCGCTCAGTCCCAGAAAATAACTGTCCATCCCGAAACCCGATATAACCCCGAGAGCAACTCCGGATATAAATGACTTATGTCTGAATTCCTCTCTTTTGTGGACATTTGATATGTGGGCCTCAACCACGGGCAGACCCGTCGAAAGAATGGCGTCCCTGATTGCGATACTCGTATGTGTGTAGGCCCCAGGGTTTATCAGAAGACCGTCGAATTCGTTCATGGCGTTCTGAATTTTACCGACTATTGCTCCCTCGGAATTGGATTGGAAGAGTTCAATCTCCACATCCAGTTTTTTTGCTTCTTCGCTCAGAGTGGAATTTATGTCCTCAAGCGTTTTCGAGCCGTATATTTCAGGCTCCCTTTTTCCGAGCATGTTTAGGTTAGGGCCGTGAATAACTAGAATTTTCATGCCGTAATATTACTCTCCCGTATAGAATCCTGCAGTTTTATTCAGTAAATAGAGCCTTATTTTTTCAAGCTTTATCCGTATTTCATCATTTTCCGGGTCACTGTCGAGAATACTTTCCAGAACCGAGCAGGCTTTTTCGTAAAGACCCTGGTCGAGATAAATATCGGATATGGTATCAGATAAAAGCTGTTTATCATATTTTGTTATCCTCGACGCCAGCTCCTCGACGCTTTTTGCCTCGACGGACGATCTGATTTCTTCCTTTGCAGCCGCAAATTCCCCTTCTCTCTTTTCCTTCGCGTAGAACTCGTCTTCCAGCTCTTTTATCTCAGCGGGTATGCCGGAGTCCTGAGGATGATAGGCATGTGCGGACTTTATAAGTTCGAGAGCTTTGCTGTAATTTTCCTCGCTTTTGTAAATTTGAACCAGCATTCTGCATGCCGCCAGATTGTCCGGCGCCAGCTTAACTACTGTCTGAAATTCCTTCTTGGCCTGCTCAATCATCCATCTGTCGTAGTATATTCTTCCCAGTAAAAATCTTCCCGTGACACTTTTCTTATTATATCTCAATCCCTTGATTAATACATTAATCGCCTTATCCACTTTTCCCTGCTTGTACAGAACCTGGGCAAGGAAGATAAACGTAACCGAGGAAGGGTCGTCAAGTAAGATTTTTTCGTATTTTTCCTCGAATTTTCTGAGTTCGTCCTCGGTCGCCGAGTTCTCATCCGTCATCGCAATTTTGATATTACTTTATATCCAAAATACTAGTCAAGAAGGCCGGGATAATTTAAACGGCTTACAAGACTCGATAATATCCCGCTTATAGTGCTATTTTACAAAATCCGTAAGAGCCATAATGCACCATAAATCCTTGAATTCTAAGCCAATTGCCGTTATTAAGTCAGTAACGCCTTGCCGTCATAGGCAATTATTTGCTCCGGGTTCATGGCACGTCATTTGCGAATTCATCTTATGAAGAGTTCCGTCTCTTTCCCAATATCCGGCGCTTCTAAAATAAGGCTGTCAGGACAACGGACGAAATAATCGCGGTTATAATTTTATTTGGCGGTTCCAAAGCACAACATCAGAATTTTTAAGGAGGAAAAAGGATGCGGTCAGCGTTTATTGCTTTCCTGGTAATCTGTTCTCTGCAGGCTCCATCGTGGGCCTATTATGTGGAAAACGGCATTGTATATGATGACGACGGTCGGGAAGTAAATCTCTACGGAGTCAACTGGTTCGGTTTCGAGACGGGAGACCATGTGGTCCACGGGCTTTGGGCCCGCAACTGGAAGGATATGATTGCTCAGATAAAGGGACTCGGCTTTACCGCAGTCAGGCTTCCCTTCTGCCCTGAAACACTTTCAAATACCGGCACGTCCAGTATAAATTACTTCCTTAATCCCGATCTCCAGGGCCTCGGGTCCCTCGAAGTGCTTGACGAAGTCGTTCAGGAGCTTGACCGGAATGGAATGTACATACTTATCGACAATCATAACTACGACTGTCAGTCGATAAATGAACTCTGGTATTCAGGCTTCTATTCCGAGGAGGACTGGATAAATGATCTGGCCTTTCTCGCCGACAGGTACCGGGATATTGAACGTTTTATAGGTATCGATATAAAAAACGAGCCCCACGGCGCCGCCACGTGGGGTACGGGGAACGAATTCACGGACTGGAACACTGCTGCCGAGCGGGCGGCGGAGGAAGTTCTCTCTGTCAATCCGGATATCTTAATTTTCGTTCAGGGAATTCAGGATAACCCCGTGTGCAGCGGCTCGCTCAGTCACTGGTGGGGCGGCAACCTCGAGCCTTTCGACTGTTTTCCGCTCGATATTCCAGCCGACAAGCTGGTGCTGAGCCCCCATGTCTACGGTCCCGATGTTTTTGATCAGCCCTATTTCGGCGAGCCTGACTTTCCGGACAATATGCCCGGGATATGGGAGACGCATTTCGGCTATCTGGTCGACAGGGGATACTCTGTCATAATCGGGGAATTCGGCGGCAGGTACGGGCACGGGGGCGATCCGAGGGACAGGGTTTTGCAGGACGCTCTTGTGGAGTACATGGACGGCAAGGGAATGACGGATTTTTTCTACTGGTCGTGGAATCCCAACAGCGGCGACACGGGCGGTATTCTGAAGGACGACTGGCAAAATGTGTGGCAGGACAAGGTCGCATTACTGCAAAGGCTTATGGAGGGCTCACAGCCTGAGCCTCCGGACAGCACCGAATGCTCGGACGGAGTGGATAATGACGGCGACGGTCTCATCGATTATCCGGATGACCCGGGCTGTGAAAACGAGCTTGATAACGACGAGTTTAACGAGCAGCCTGATGGCGAAGTGATTACCACCGCCGTTAACATTAGCGACGACTGGGGTACGGGTTATTGCGCTCAGGTAACGGTCACGAATAGCGGCTCATCGCCTGTTGACTGGATGGTTACGTTCGACGTGTACGGCGCTATAAGGGATCTATGGAGTGCTGCCTATACTCAAAACGGGAGTTCCGTAACTGCCGAGGGCGTTTCGTGGAACGACATCGTTCAGGGAGGGAGTTCGGTTGGTTTCGGATTCTGCGCGGACAGGAACAGCCCCCCTCCTCCACCGGAGCCTACTTCTCCCCCGCCGCCAGCGCCTGTTTACGCATGCTCGGACGGGGTTGATAATGACGGCGACGGGCTCATCGATTATCCCGAAGACCCGGGATGTGATAACGCGGAGGATAACGATGAGTTTAATGAGCGGCCGGGAGGCGGAATTACAGCCGATGTCGTTATAAACGACGACTGGGGCACGGGCTACTGCGCCGAGGTCTTTGTTGTCAATTCAGGCTTCGGAGGCGTTGACTGGGTGGTTTCGTTCACGATAGAGGGAACCGTCAGAAACCTGTGGAACGCCGTTTACCGGCAGAACGGAAATACGGTCACGGCTGAGGGAGTGTCGTGGAATAATATCGTTAACGGGAACAGTTCCGTTAATTTCGGATTCTGCGCGAACAGGTAATTCATAAAGATTCGAGCCGGGGGCAAGAAGTGGCTTATTTGTCCCCCGGCATTTTCCTCCCGAGCATGTTGAGGATATATTCCAGTTCCTCTATCCGTAAAATCTTTACCAATACGAAATATACTACACCTGCTGTGCCTATAGACAGTAGTAGTATCCCGATTTTCTCTATCGAGAAAGCCGATTCGGTCCAGTCGGCAAAGGTAGAGACTTTCCACGCCGCCGCCGCCATGATTGTCGATAATAGGACTATCTTGAGACAGAAAACAAGGATAGGTTTCATTTTGATGTCGCCCGTCCTTTTCTCAAGCAAATAAACGAGCGTTATGAAATTGATTATGGATGAGATCGAGCTTGCGACTGCTAGCCCCGTATGATTGAGCTTGAGCGTGAAACCCAGTATGTAGCCAAGGACGGCGTTTGCCAGAAACGCAACGAAGGCCACGATAACCGGGGTCTTCGTGTCCTGCATGGCATAGAACGCGGGGGCGGTAACCCTTAAGCCGCCCACAGCCCACAGTCCGAATGAATATCCGAGCAGGGCCTGGGAGGTAAATACTGTTGCCTCGTATGTAAATTCACCTCTCTGGTAGAGCAGGTTGCATATCGGTATTCTAAGGGCTATCAGTCCCGCAAGCGCGGGAATAAGGATAAAAAGCATTAGCTTCAGGGTGTAGGAATACGTGTCGCGGAACTTACCGTATTCACCTTTGCTTATATAGCTTGCGAGGTTCGGAAGAAGCACCGTAGCTATGGAAACGGCTATGATGCCGAGCGGGAATTCTATCAACCTCTCGGCGAAATACAGGTAGGAAATAGTTCCTGACTGCATGAACGAAGCGTATTGAGAGCTGACTATTATATTCAGGTTATATACGGCGAGCCCGAAAAGCTGCGGCAGCAGGAGCAGTCCTATCCGCTTCACGGCGGGATGCCTGAAATTCCGCGTGAAACTGAACATAAACCCTTTGGCCTTCACAAACGGCAGCTGAATAAAAAACTGAAGAATGCCCCCCAGAATCACACCTGCCGCAGCCGAATATATGGGCAGATCGAAGCTCCTGTGGACCAGAAGTATTGAAGTTATGATGCAAATGTTAAAAACCACGGGCGAGAAGGCAGGCGCGAAGAAATGCCTGAGTGAATTCAAAATCCCCATACATAGAGCTGTCAGCGATATGAAAAATATATACGGGAACATAATTCGGTTGAGTGTTACGGCGAGTTCGAAAGTGTCTTGGTCGAAACCGTAGGCAAAGAGCTTGACTATATAGGGAGAAAAGAGCACCCCCAGTAAAGACACTGTTGTAAGGAGGATTAACAGAATGCTGAAGATAATGTCCGAAACCTTTTTCGCTTCTTCCTTATTCTTCTTTTCCAGAGTCTCCGTAAAGACCGGAATAAACGAGATCGTGAGTGATCCCTCGGCAAAGAGCCTTCTCAAAAGGTTCGGAATCCTGAACGCTATCCAGAAGGCGTCCGTATAAGCGGTTGCGCCGAAGAAATAGGCTATGACCATATCTCTTACATATCCCGCGATGCGGCTGATAAATGTAAGAGAGCCGATCATGCCTGCGGATCGTGCTATTTGTTCTTTTTCCCTCATAAGCTATCCGTCCGATGGGGTCAGGCTCCGGAGACCCGTTGAATCAACCTCCTCGAATTCAATCTCTTTTTTCAGCTTCTCAAGGATTTCTCTGGTTTCTCCGGCGGAGTCAGGGGTCGGTATCACTTTAATGATTCCTGAGGCCGGGTTCTCTGTTCTTACCCAGGCAATATGAGAATAGGTGCCCAGTATGGACTGGAAGTACACCGTTTCGCTGTTATTCTTTAGCTTGATGTATATTGTCGGCATTCAATCGATTATAGAAGATGAGGGTACAAGATTATATCTCAATTTATTGTTTTTTCCGATTGTGGGCAAAGATATTTTTGGAGTTTCCCCAGGCTTCGGTAATTGCCGCATTTCTGATGTGGTTTAAATTGGCATAAGCGAATTGTGGGCAGGCGGATTTCCCCTTGCTGAAATATTGTTTCGTTAGGGACAGTTAACATGCATTCTTAAAGTTTCTTGACCGATTGGGTTAAAAAGTATATTTATTTGCGTACCGAAAATAAATGGCTGAAGGATTTGATTATTACTGACTGCGTATTTTATCAAAAAATTAATAAATATCATTAACTTACTTGACAAACTTAATACATGATTATATAGTGGTTTTGAGTGGCATAAAGTGGCATAAGATGGTATGATATGTTTCGAGGACGATACGAGCATACGATGACGGATAAGGGCCGTGTCAGCATTCCGGCCAAATTCCGTGAGGTGTGCAGAGAAAAGTATGGAGACGAGACATTTGTCATTACAAATTTTGACAAATGCCTGGTTGCCTATCCTTTAAAGGAATGGAATGAGATCGAGAGGAAAGTTTCCGAGCTTCCGCAGTTTAAGCATGAGGTAATTTCATTTCTGAGATACCTGATGGGAGGAGCCGTGGACTGCCCTCTTGACGGGCAGGGCAGGGTTCTTATTCCCCAGTCTCTGAGAAACCATGCCCGTATCGACAGGGAACTCGTCATGATAGGTATGCTTACGAGGATTGAGATCTGGTCCAAAGAGGTGTGGGAGCAGGAAGAAGCGGCCCGCGCCTATGACGAATTTAAAAAGAGCAGGGACATACTTGCCGGACAAGGACTATAAAATCATGGAAAGCGCTGTAAAGGATTACATGAAACCGGTTCACCAATCGGTATTGGCCGAAGAAGTAATAAAATTCCTTGTTACGCGTCCTGAAGGTATATACGTCGATGCGACTTTGGGAATGGGCGGCCATACAAAGGCGATTCTGGAACAGACCGACAGCAAGTCCATTGTAATAGGCCTGGACGTTGATGAAGAGGCTATTTCCATTTCAAGAGAAACACTTTCTGAATACAACGGGCATGTGATCTTCCGCAACAGCAATTTTTCTGATATAGACAAGGTTCTGGAGAGCCTTGATATAAAGGAGGTTGACGGAATTATCGCCGATCTCGGAATGTCCTCTTATCAGATTGATTCCAGCGAGAGAGGGTTCAGCTTTAAGAGGGACGAGCCTCTTGATATGCGAATGGATGCCAGACTCAGGTTTACCGCCTACGATCTTGTTAACGAGATGAATGTGGATGAGATCTCAAGAGTATTGAAAATGTACGGGGAGGAGAAATGGGCCCGAAGAATCGCCAAGAGAATAGTGGAAACGAGAAAGGACAAGCCTATTGAAACGTCTGCCGAGCTAGCCGAGCTTGTTTCGGACGCTATTCCCAGAAAATTTCATCCCGTTAAAATACACCCCGCGACCAAGACATTCCAGGCTTTGAGGATTGCGGTTAATAACGAGCTTGAAAATATCGGAGAATTCATAGAAAAAGCGGTAAAACGCCTGAGACCGGGCGGCAGACTGGTCATTATATCTTTTCATTCACTCGAGGACAGGATTGTAAAGAATGTATTTAGGCAAATGTCGTCCCCGTGTATTTGTCCGCCTGATCTCCCGGAGTGCGGCTGCGGCAAGAAGAAAGTCCTCGATATTCTAACCCGCACCCCGGTTGTTCCGGACGATGAGGAAGTTCTCAATAACGCGAGGGCCAGAAGCGCTAAAATGAGGGTGGGGGAGAGGGTCTAGGAATGGGACAGGCAAAGGCTTTGGGCTCCAGGCAGAAAGTGAGATCCGAAAAAACTGTCGTATCGACGGGGTTTGTGATTATCGTTCTGATAGCCGTTGCCCTTGCTTTATTTTATGTCAGATTCAAGGTCGAAGAGCTTAGAATAGGCTATGAAATTTCCAGAAATAATAAACAGACAAAAGAGCTTTTGAAGGAGCAGCGACTTCTGAGCTCCGAGTTCATGAGAGCAAAATCGCCGGACAAGCTTGAAAAGCTTGCCCTCGAGCTCGGATTCAAGTATCCGACACAGGAAGATATTATATTTCTTGAAGAAAAACCCTACGTAGGTACCAGGAGATGAAACCCAAGAGAGGCAAAAAAAGGATTTCCCTGGGCAGAGACCTCGATAGGCCGAAATGGAAGATGTCGGTAATCGGGGCTTTTGTCCTCGTACTCTTTGCCCTGGTATGCTTCAAAGCCTTTGAGCTTCAGGTGATCGACCGCGACCGCGCGTTCAAGGTTGCCAGAAAACAGCACCACGGGAGCTCGACGCTTCTTCCCCGCCGGGGTAAAATCCTCGACAGAAATATGAAGGAACTGGCCGTAAACGTCGAGATAAAGTCGGTCTTCGTGAATCCCTACAATATAAAAAATCCTGAAGAATTTTCCAAAGCCTTGTCCGGAAAACTGGAAATACCGGAAAAGAAATTATTGAAGCGGGCGTCTTCGAAGAGCTCGTTTGTCTGGCTCAAAAGACTGGTCGATCCCGCGGTAACTTCCGAGCTCGAGTCCATGGATATCGAAGGCCTGGGATATATAGAGGAGCCGAAGAGGGTTTATCCGAACGGTCCTCTCATGGGACAGGTACTAGGGTTTACCAATATAGACTCTACGGGTATAGAGGGACTTGAATACCGTTACGACAGCCTATTAATAGGGAAGCCGGGGAAGATAATTCTCAAGAGGGATGCTTACGGGCGAAGAATTATTAATAACCCCGATATTGTGGAGTCTTTCGGCGAGGAAAAGACATCCGGTCACAGTATTGTGCTTACTATAGACTCGCAGATACAGCACATAGTGGAAAGGGAGCTCAAGGACGGCATTGAGAAAATGAGCGGCGAGAAAGGCATGGCGATTCTCATGGATCCTGAATCCGGAGAAGTGCTTGCTATGGCCTCCTACCCCTTTTTAGACCCGAATAATTACGGAGAGTACCCCCAGGAAAACAGGAGAAACCTTCCCATCTGGTACACCTACGAGCCGGGCTCAACGATGAAGGTGTTCCTTGTCGCAAGCGCTATTCAGGATAAAAAAGCGAGTCCCGAATCTCAATTCTTCTGCGAAAACGGCAGGAGAAAGGTGGGGGCCAGGGTTATCAGGGACGTAAAACCCTACGGGACCCTTACACTGGCGGATATCGTCAGGGTTTCGAGTAATATCGGGGCTTCAAAAGTAGGCGAGTTGCTTGGAAAAGAGACATATTATCAATATTTAAAAAAATTCGGTTTCGGCGAAAAAAGCGGGATCGACCTTCCGGGGGAATCGAGCGGCAAGCTGTTGAGCCCCAAAAAATGGGGAAAGATAGAGCTTGCTACCATATCATTCGGCCAGGGGGTTTCGGTAACCTCGCTTCAGCTCGTATCCGCCCTCTCCGCGATAGCCAACGGCGGGTATCTCATGAAGCCCCATATAGTAAAGAGAATTATAAGTTCCGACGGAACGGTGATTCGTGAAAAGAAGCCTGAGGTTGTCAACAGGGTTTTATCCTACGACACCTCAGTTAAAATGACCCGCATACTGGAGCGTGTGGTCGAAGAGGGCACAGGTAAAAAGGCCGCAATACCCGGATTTACCGTCGGGGGAAAAACCGGTACGGCACAGATACCCGACCCCGTAAACGGGGGATACTACAATGACCGCTTTATTGCGTCGTTTATCGGATTCGCTCCTACCGACGATCCCAAAATAGTGCTTGCGGTAGTTGTCGAGGCCCCCAAGAAAATGACGCACGGCGGTTCGGTAGCGGCCCCTATATTCAGACAGGTTGCGGAGAAGGTCCTGTTCCATTTAGGCGCATCTCCTAACAAGGAAATGGTCGGGACAAGGATAATGCCGGATCTAAGCGGAAAGAGCGTGAGGGATATTCTTAAATGGTCGGAGGAGGAGGGTATCAAGGTAGAGGTCAAAGGCAGCGGCTACGTTACCGGACAACAGCCTCCGCCGGGTGATACGATCAAAGAAGGCATGGTTTGCTCTATAGAGCTTAAACAGAATATATGATACTCAGCGATATTATAAAAGGACTAAAGATAAAAAACCTACATGGACATGACAGCTTAGAAATTTCAGGAATTTCGTTCGACTCTCAACAGATTAGAGACTCTTATCTCTTTGTGGCCTTAAGAGGAGAGAAAACAGACGGCCATGAATACGTCGAGTCCGCCGTAGAGCAGGGTGCAAAGGCGGTAATTTTAGAAGAACATCCGCAAAAAGATTTTCCGGGTGTTTCAATTATTGAAGTGCCTGATTCGAGAGAAGCGCTTGCGGGCGTCTCGGCCAATTTCTACCGACACCCGACCAAAGAGCTTTGTCTCGTGGGGATTACAGGCACAAACGGGAAGACTACGGTAACGTATCTTCTCGAATCGATATGGAAAGAAGAAAACAAGAACCCGGGTATTATCGGGACTATAGATTACAGGTTCGGCGGTAAAAAATTTAAAGCCTCTATGACAACTCCCGAATCACTTGATTTAATGAGAATGTTAAGGGAAATGAGGGACTCGGGCACGGACAATGTAGCTATGGAAGTGTCATCTCATGCAATCGATAAAGAGAGAGTACTCGAATGTCATTTCGACGCGGCGGTGTTCACAAATCTCACTCAGGATCACCTCGATTACCACGGAACGATAGAAGATTACCTGAACGTCAAAAAGAGGCTCTTTACGGAGCTTTTGTATAAAAGTGAAAAGAAACATACGTTCTCTATAATAAATTTAGACGACCCTGCGGGGGCCGAAATAGCAAAAGATGCTCCCGGTGAGCTCATCACTTACTCCCTCAAGGACGTAAATGCTTCGGTATACGTTGAGGAGAGCAGAATCACCGATTGTGGTATATACGCGCGTGTCAAAACGCCTTACGGCAACTTAGAGATTAATTCGAAATTATTCGGCGAGCATAATCTTGCCAATATTCTGGCTGCCCTTTCTTCTGCCCTTTTCACGGGATCATCCGTTGAAGCCGTAGAGGCGGCTGTATCCGGATTCACGGCGGTTCCGGGAAGACTGGAGAGGGTCGAGAACCCACTGGGAATCCGGATACTGGTCGATTATGCCCATACGCCGGACGCGCTCAATAATGTGCTCCTTGCTGTAAAACCCCTCACACGCGGTAGAATAATCCTCGTGTTCGGATGCGGCGGGGACAGGGACAGGACCAAGAGGCCCAAAATGGGGATTATCGGCAGAGAGCGCTCGGACGTGCTGATCGTTACCTCGGACAATCCCCGGACCGAATCTCCCGAGGCCATTATAGATGAGATAGAGCACGGTGTCTTCCAGGTCAAAGCCGACGGCAGGCCCTATTACAGGGTTGCCGACAGAAAAGAGGCGATAAGGCGGGCCATAGGAGTGGCGGAAAAAAACGACACGGTGCTTATTGCTGGCAAGGGGCATGAGGATTATCAGATAATCGGCGCGAAAAAATACCCGTTTGATGACAGGGAGGTTGCTCGGGAGGCGGTAAGAGAAATTAAGAATTAATCTTTCAGGAATAAAATGCTCGAACTTGATTTCGTACTTGATTCAATGAATGGAAAGATCGTTTCCGGCCTCGGGAAGGGTAATTTCTCAGGCGTCAGCACCGATTCGAGGAAGGTGCGAGGAGGGGAGATCTTTTTCGCCCTCAGGGGCGATAATTTTGACGGTCATGAATTCGTGGACGAGGCTCTCGGTAAGGGGGCAGGTGCTGCGGTGATCGAGACGGGGGGGCATCAACGCGCAAACGGCAAACTTTTAATCGGCGTGCCTTCTACTCTGAGAGCTCTCGGGGACCTGGCTTCGAGCTGGAGAAAGGGTTTTCCCGATCTTAAGCTTGCGGCGATTACCGGGTCTAACGGAAAGACCACCACGAAGGAGATGGTGTGGAGCATAGTTTCACAGAAGCATCCGACACTTAAAAATACAGGCAATTTTAATAACCTCATCGGACTGCCGCTCACGCTCCTGGGTCTTAATGAAAGTTTCAGGGCCGCTGTGGTCGAGCTCGGAATGAACGATTTCGGAGAAATTAGAAGGCTAGCCGAGATAGCGGATCCAGATGTGGGAGCTATTACGAACATAGGCAGGGCGCATCTTGAAAAACTGGGCGGAATAGACGGGGTAGCAAGAGCAAAGGGCGAGCTTGTGGAAAGCTTTGAGGGGGGCAGGACGTTTGTCGTAAACGCGGATGATCCGAGGATTGCCCAAATCGCCGAGAATACGAAATGCGACAAGATCACTTACGGACTAAAATCGCCTGGCACAATGTTGTCGGCAAGAAAAATCGAGCAGAATGAATTTTCCGGTATCGGGTTCCTGATGTGCATAGAAGGAACGGAGTTCCCGGTCGAACTGACGGGGATCGGTATACATAACGTTATGAACGCCCTTTGCGCGTCCGGTATAGCCTTGTCCCTTGGCTGCGGCAAAGAGGAGATTAAGTCCGGGCTTGAGACGTTTACACCCGAGCACATGAGGCTTGAGGTCGTGGAGAGCCCAAGGGGTTTCAGGATTATTAACGACACGTACAACGCGAATCCCGAATCCATGCGGAGCGCCATAGACGAGCTCGTTAAGTTAAAGGGGGGCGGGAGAGCGATAGCGGTCCTGGGTGATATGCTTGAGCTCGGAGCTGCGAGCGGGAAAGAGCACGCGGGACTGGGAGAATATTTGTCCGCTTTGGGCGTTGACTACGTTGTAGCCTGTGGAAAATTCGGGAGCTCGATTCTGAACGGGGCCGGGAATGCCGTAGAAGGTTCCCTGGCCGCGACCCACGGAGAAGCCGCCGATATAGTGAAAGCCATCGCAAAACCCGGGGATCTCGTACTAATTAAAGGTTCCCGCGGCTCAAGAATGGAAGAAGTTACAAAGATTTTAGTTGAGGGAATATCGTAATGTTTCATCTTCTCTATCTACTTAAGGGTGATTTTATACTTTTTAATGTCTTCAGGTACATAACGTTTCGCTCGTTCGGAGCCGGCGTTACTGCATTCCTGATCAGTATTGTTCTCGGAGGGCTTTTTATTAAGTTCCTCACAAAAAGACAGTTCAGGGAGAGTATACGCGACGACGGTCCTGAAACCCATAAATCCAAAGCAGGCACACCCACTATGGGAGGGGTTTTTATCGTTATAGCGATAGGGTTCTCTTCGCTGCTCTGGGTAAACCTCACGAGCGAAATTATCTGGATTGTACTCCTCTTTACCTTTAGCTACGCCCTCATCGGGTTTCTCGATGACTGGTTAAAATTTACAAGGGGAAAGGGTATGAAGGCGCGCGTTAAATTCACGCTTCAATTGGTCTTCGGATTATTATTCGTTCTGGTTCTTATGAGCGATGTGAGCGTATTTAGCATGGCTGCAAACGCAGGCCGGTTTTCTGATTATTCCTTTACGTCCGTCGTTTTCCCTTTTTTCAAAAAGGCCGTGATTAATCTCGGCTGGTTCTATCTCCCCTTCGCTATTATGGTCGTAGCGGGGGCTTCAAACGGCGTTAACCTCACGGACGGACTGGACGGGCTTGCTATAGGCTCTATCGTTGTAGCGGCGGCGACTTATATTGTATTCGCCTATCTTTCCGGTCACGTCGAGTTCTCAAGGTATCTTCAGATACCATACATCCCCGAGGGGGGAGAGCTTGCCGTATTTCTGGCCGCGGTCGGGGGAGCCTGTCTGGGGTTCCTCTGGTTCAATTCCCATCCGGCCCAGGTATTTATGGGAGACGTGGGGTCGCTCGCCTTAGGCGCCGCTATAGGCTCTGTCGCGCTTATAATAAAGCAGGAAATCCTGTTAATAATCGTAGGCGGTCTCTTCGTCATGGAGGCTCTGTCGGTGATTATACAGGTCGGGTCGTTTAAGCTCACCGGCAGGAGGGTTTTCAAGATGGCTCCTCTCCATCATCATTTTGAGCTCTGCGGCTGGCCTGAGTCCAAAGTGGTCATAAGGTTCTGGATCATTTCTCTCGTTCTTTCTTTGTTCGCTCTTTCGACACTCAAATTGAGATAGTTTTTAGAATTACAGGTACTTATTTGCAAGGTGGTGGAAATAAAGCTCTTATGGAACTTAACGGAAGAAAGGTGCTTGTCGTGGGAGTCGGTAAGACCGGTATCGCGACTGTTAAATTTCTCCTGAAAAAGGGGGCGAAAGTGTCTGTGAGCGACAATTCGCCTATTGAAAAAATAAGGGAACAGGCCGAGATGCTCGGTTCCCGGGGAGTCAGGCTCGAGGCCGGAAGGCACATCAGGGAAACATTTCTATCCGCCGAGACCATCGTTCTGAGCCCCGGTGTGTCGTTTAATATACCTCCCGTCCGGGATGCGCTGGAGGAAGGCATAGAGGTAATCAGCGAAGTCGAGCTCGCGTCGAGATTCATCGACAAGCCCGTAATCGCCGTTACAGGTTCGAACGGAAAAACCACTACCTCGACATTGATTTCGCACATCCTCGAAAAAAACGGTAAAAAGGTGTTCTTAGGCGCCAACATAGGCACGCCGCTTATTGAGATCGCCCGGGATTATGAGCGTTACGACATACTAGTGCTTGAATTAAGCAGTTTTCAGCTCCAGGGCATAAAAACCTTCCGTCCCGATGTAGCCGTAATTCTCAACATCTCCCCCAATCACCTGGATCATCACGCGACGTTTGATGAATATGTTGAATCCAAGATGAAGATTTTTTCCAACCAGTCCGTGAGCGACTGGTGTATTTACAAGGCCGACGATGAGGTGATAAATAAATATCTGCCCCGGATAAAATCAAGAAAAATCCCGTTCGGCGATAGTCGGGACGAAAACGGTATTTCATATGACGGGTGCAGTATAAATTACGGCAGCGAGTCGTACGATATGCGGGGAGTCAAGCTGATCGGTTACCACAATATTGAAAACATAATGGCCGCTATCGCGGCGACAAGGGTCTTCGGATGCGACCCTGAAGTTCTGAGAGAAGCCGTTATTGAGTTCAGTCCCCTAGCCCACAGAAACGAGTTTCTCGGAGTGATAAGAGGAGCGCAGTTCTATAACGATTCCAAATCGACGAGTCCGGGGGCCACGCTTCGGGCGCTTGAGAGCCTTCCCGCTCCGATAATTCTTATCGCAGGCGGCAAGGATAAGGGCGTAAGCTTCGATCCGCTCAGGGACGTGATAATGAAAAAAGTAAAGTGCATGGTGCTGATGGGGGAGTCCAGATTCAGAATGCAAAAGGAGCTCGGGTCAGCGGTCAATACGGTTTTAGCGGATACCCTTGATGACGCCGTGGATAAAACGCTCGAGAACCTCGACCCCGGCGACACGGTTTTATTTTCACCGGCATGTTCAAGCTTCGATATGTTTCAGTCGTATCAAGACAGAGGAAGGAGATACAAGGAAATTGTTCGAAATATTTAGTTCCGCGAAAGGAAGAACGTTCGATCTGGGCGTAATAATCTCCGCCGTTTTTCTAACGGCGGTCGGGCTCCTTATGGTCTACAGCACAAGCTCGGTTTACTCCCTTGAGATGTACGGCGACGCGAATTACTTTTTGATTCGGCATTCAATATATCTTGTGATCGGACTTATATGCATGTTTTTCTTTATGAGACTGGATTACAGGGTTCTGAGAAAGCTGGTTTATCCCGCTTACCTGATCGGCTTTGTCCTGCTGATCATCGTGCTGGTTCCGGGAATCGGAAAGCAGGTGAGCGGGGCAAGAAGATGGATAGACCTCGGATTTTTCTCCTTCCAGCCTTCCGAGATAGCTAAATATATACTCGTTCTATATCTTGCCCATTCGCTTACGAAGAAAAGGGACAAGCTCGATAACTTTTTAGTCGGTTTCGCTTCTCACATACTGATTGCGGGCGTTTATGTAATTCTGGTGCTTCTCGAACCCGATTTCGGCACCGCGACGACGATGCTTGTCGTTCTTTTCGGAATGCTATTTATCGGGGAAGTAAAAATGAAATACCTGATCCCGGTAGGTGTCGTTTCGGTAATATTCCTGTGTCTCGCCGTCGTAACCAAGGGCTACAGGATGAACCGCGTGATGTCGTTTCTCGACCCCTGGCAAGACCCTCTCGGCTCCGGTTACCAGGCCATACAGTCATTTGTGGCATTCGCTCACGGAGGGGTTTACGGTTCCGGGCTCGGCGACAGCTCTCAGAAGCTGTTCTTTCTCCCGCAGGCTCATACTGATTTCATATTTTCCATAATAGGCGAGGAGCTGGGTTTTATCGGTATTGCGCTCGTAATAATCGGCTTCGCGGTCCTGTTCGTAAGAAGCATGAGGGTCTCGCTAAGGGCCCCGGATCTGTTCGGTTGTTATCTGGTATTCGGCTGTATTCTTCTGATTGCGCTTCAGGCCGGTATAAATATGGCGGTTGCGGTCGGATTATTCCCCACAAAGGGCCTCACCCTCCCGTTCATCAGTTACGGAGGAACGTCTCTCATAACTACGCTATCAGCTGTAGGAATAATACTTAACGTATCTAAATCGGGCTTGAAATGAAGGTGATAATTGCCGGGGGAGGCACAGGGGGGCATATATTTCCGGCAATCTCGATTGCCGAGGAGATAAAGAGAAGAAATCCCTCGAACAACATCCTTTTTGTAGGTACGAGTAGAGGGTTGGAGAACGATTTGCTTTCAAAAAGGGGTTTTAGGATAGAGCACATAAGGGCGCGGGGAATAAAGGGCAGGAGCTTGTTAAATAGTGTAAATGCAATCTTTTCCTCGCTCGCGGGTCTTTTCGACTCGTTGTCTGTTATAAGAAATTTCAGGCCTGATGCGGTTTTAGGCGTGGGAGGATACGTTTCGGGCCCTATGGTGCTTGCGGCGAGTCTTTACGGTATCCCAACAGCTGTCTGCGAGCAAAATGTCTATCCCGGAGTGACTAACCGCATATTGGGGAAACTGGTTAAGAGGGTATTTGTTGCTTTCGAGGACAGCAGGTCCTATTTCCCCGGTGATAAGGTTCTTCTCACCGGGAATCCCGTAAGAAATGAAATCCTCCGAAACGCCGGTAGTGAAAAGAAGGCTGAGGCCGTCGTGATTCTAGTTTTCGGAGGGAGCCAGGGCGCGCACAGACTCAACGCGTCCGTTCCCGAGGCGCTTGCCGAATTAGGCAGAGAGGACATCTCCGTAATACATCAAACCGGACTGAAAGACTACGATTATGTAAAAAATCTCTATCAGAAATTCGGCATTAAAGCCCGTGTTCTCACATTCATCGAGGACATGGCCGGCGCTTACGCCGGCGCCGACTTCGTAATCGGAAGGGCGGGGGCCGGAACGGTATCCGAGATTACCGCGCTTGGAAAACCGTCTCTGCTCGTCCCCTATCCCCATGCGGCCAACAACCATCAAATGGAAAACGCGAGGGTGCTCGAGCGGGCGGGGGCGGCGATTGTCATTGAGGATAAAGAGGCCACTCCTGAAAATCTTTCCCGGGCATTGACCGGGGCGCTTGGGAAAGACAAACTAAATAGCATGGCGTCCGCCGCCGCTGCCCTGGGGAAACCGGGAGCCGCAGGGGCGATAGCGGACGAAATATCAAAACTGGGCGGAGAGATTTAGTGTACGGAAAAATTAAACGTATTCATTTTGTGGGAATAGGCGGTATTGGAATGAGCGGTATCGCCGAGCTACTTATCAATATGGGATATAAAGTCACGGGCTCCGATTTAAGGGAATCCGGTACTATCGACAGGCTTAGAAATCTCGGGGCATCGGTATCCGTGGGACATAGCGCTGAAAATGTTCACGGAGCCGGGGTTGTAGTGATATCCTCGGCTGTTAATAACCGGAATCCCGAGGTAATCGAGGCTGAGAGTCTCGGCATCCCCGTGATTCCGAGGGCTCAGATGCTCGCCGAGCTTATGAGGCTCAGATACGGGATAGCCGTCGCCGGAAGTCACGGAAAAACAACAACGACTACTATGATCTCTGCAGTACTCTCCCACGGCGGGCTTGACCCGACTATAGTAGTGGGCGGCAAGGTTAAGGCTCTCGGCACTAACGCGCGGCTCGGAAAGGGAAATTTTATGGTAGTTGAAGCGGACGAAAGCGACGGTTCTTTTCTTTTGCTCTCGCCGGTGATATCGGTTCTGACCAATATCGACGAAGAGCACATGGATCATTACAACGGAATAAGGGAATTGGAACAGGCGTTTTCAAGCTTTTTAGATAAGATTCCTTTCTACGGACTTTCGGTGGTTTGCGTGGACTGCCCCCGCGTGAGCGCAATCTCAAAAGGTTTTGAAAAAAGGTCGATCACCTACGGTTTCAGCCCCGAGGCCGAGCTTAGAGCCGAAAATGTAAATA
This sequence comes from Deltaproteobacteria bacterium, assembly GCA_040223695.1. Lineage (NCBI taxonomy): Bacteria > Pseudomonadati > Myxococcota > Myxococcia > Deltaproteobacteria bacterium. The sequence goes on along the minus strand of JAVKFU010000013.1, from coordinate 71,321 downwards.
TCTCAGGGTTTAAGACCGAATTCGAGGTATTTCTCAATAATTCCCGTCTCGGTGAAATCAGTCTTCAAGTCCCCGGCAGGCATAATGCGCAGAATGCACTCGCCGCTATTGCCGTGGGAATGGAGCTCGGCATGGATTTCGCACAGCTGAGACAGGGTCTTCTCGAATACACGGGTATAGACAGAAGGCTTCAGATCAAGGGGCGGGGCGGAGACGTACTGGTGCTCGACGACTACGCTCATCACCCGAGTGAGATAAAAGCCACGATCGATGCCCTTAAGGATTCCGGGGCGGGCAGGATTGTGGCGATTTTTCAGCCCCACAGATATTCGAGAACAAGCCGCCTCTTTAAGGAATTTACAAGTGTTCTGCGCGAGATAGATGTGCTCTTTCTTCTCGATATATACGCGGCCGGAGAGGAGCCGATAGAAGGCGTTACATCAGAGTCCCTGTTCCGGTCTGTAAAGGAGGCCGGGCACAAAAACGTGTTTTACTCAAATGGCAGTAATGACGTAGAGGCCTCGGTTCTGAATTTATTAAAGCCCGGCGACGTCGTTATTACCCTCGGGGCCGGAAATGTCTGGACTATAGGGGAGAAAATAGCAGAGGAAATCGCATGAGTGTTTTGGAGTGTCAATTGGAGCTTATCGGCTGCGAGGTCGATCAAAAATTCCCCATGAATAAATACACCTCTCTCCGCGTAGGGGGTAGTGCCGATTTTGTCGTCACTCCTGGGAACATGGAGCAGTTTATAAAGGTGCTGAATCTGCTGTCGGAAACCGATACGCCCAGGGTCGTGCTCGGCGCGGGTTCAAACACGGTAGTGTACGATGACGGTATAGACGGCGTGGTTGTATCTACCAGAAAGTTGAAAAATATTCAGATAGGGGAAGACGAAAAGGTTTTCGCCGAGACGGGAGCCGTGCTCGGAACCATACTGAACAAAACGGTTAAAGCCGGTCTTACCGGTTTTGAATTCGCCGCCGGCATTCCGGGAACTGTCGGAGGCGGGATATTCATGAACGCGGGAGCCAATAACGGCGAGATAAAAGATGTCCTGGAGACGGTTTGGGTGTGGCTTGACGGTAAGGAAATTGCCATTGACAGGAATGAAATTAAATTCGAATACCGGAAGAGTCATCTGCCCGAGGGATGCGTAATCACAAGAGCTGTCTTCGGACTCAGAAAGGGGAATAAAGAGGAAGTAGAAAAGAATGTAAAGGAATATATGGAGCGCAGAAACCGGACACAGCCCATCAAAATGTCCAATACAGGCTCCATTTTTAAGAATCCGCCTGATATTGCGGCGGGAAGACTCCTGGAAGAGCTCGGACTCAAGGGATTTGGAATTGGAGGGGCGAGATTTTCCGAGCTGCACGCGAATTTTATCGTTAACTCCGGTGGCGCGAAAGCAAGCGACGTGCTTCGGCTGATAGAGACCGCGAAAAAAGAGGCGTTGCTTAAAAGGGGAATCACCCTTGAAACGGAGGTAAAAATAATAGGAAAGGAAAAAAGTGGAAGAGAATAAAGGCTTTCCTTATCGTAGATTCGTAATAATTTTGTCCCTCCTGGCGGTACTGACCGTTTTGGGCGTAGCCTCTTACGCGAGCCTTCGTCTCGGAATATTCACGGTGGAAGAGATAGAAATAAGCGGAAATAACAGAATCAGCGAAAGAGAGATTATCAAAAGGTCAGGATTGCACCGGGGTCTCAGCAGCATTTTCTTTTTCGAGAATCAGGTCGAGGAGGACATACTCGGCAATCCCTGGATCAGGACGGTTTCGGTCAATAAAGAATTCCCTAAAAAGGTGCGTATAGAAATAGAAGAAGAAGAGGTTTACTGTATTGTTATCTCCGGGGGGGGGAAGCCTTTTTATATAAGCAGGTCGGGCAACATGCTCGGGTCCGGAAATTTTGATATGGGGCTTGATTTTCCCGTTCTGATAGGCGAAGTTATAGAGAACCCGGATCTGTTGAAAGAGGCCCTCGATATATTGGAATTGTCTAAGAGCAGCATCGTTCTCAACTGGAACGATATTTCCGAAGTCCATATAGATCCTATATACGGCATCAAGGTTTTTACGAACGATAACCGCCGTATAGAATTCGATAGAAACAAGATTGTCGAGAAGTGGGATAAGATCGAAAAAATCTTAAAGCATTCGGATAGCTTGGGACTTAAAGAATATTATATAAATATAAGCTCGGAAAATATGGGTGTAGTTAATTTTCAACCACCGTCGGCTTCATCCGGAGCTAAGGATGGGTAGGGAACAGGATTTGATAATCGGCCTGGATATAGGAACTACAAAAATATGCGCTATCGTCGGGGATTTTAATCCCTCTACTGGGGAAGTTGAGATAATAGGGGTGGGCACATATCCCTCATACGGTCTCAAGAGGGGCGTGGTCGTGAATATAGATAACACGATTCAGTCGGTGAAGCACGCTGTCGAAGAAGCGGAGCACATGGCGGGATGTGAGATCAGAACCGTATTCGTCGGAATTGCGGGAGGGCATATCAAGGGCATAAGCGGGCACGGCATGATTACGATCAGGGAGCGGGAAGTTGCGAAAAGGGATATAGAAAGGGTAATTGAGTCCGCAAACGCTGTTTTAATCCCCGCGGACAGGGAAATCATTCACGTCATACCCCAGGAATACGTCGTGGACGGTCAGAGCGGAATAAAAGACCCCGTCGGTATTTACGGGATCAAGCTCGAAACGAAAGTTCATATAGTGACAGGCCAGGTTACCGCGGCTCAGAATCTGGTTAAATGCATACACGGGGCGGGGATGGACGTTGCGGATATCGTGCTCGAGCAGCTCGCTTCAAGCGAAGCGGTCCTCACCGATGATGAGAAGGAAATCGGGGTCGTGCTGATCGACTGCGGCGGCGGAACAACCGATATAGCTATATTCGTCGGCGGCAGTATCAGATACACGGAGAACGTTACCCTCGGTGGGGATAATATAGACAGAGACATTGCGCTCGGTTTATCGACTCCGCTTGCCGAAGCCAGAAAAATTAAAGAGAAATACGGAACGGCCCTGGCCGAGCTCGTATCGCCTGAGGAGACAATAGAGGTGCCGAGCGTGGGGGGAAGAAATTTCAGAAAAATATCCAGAAAAGACCTCGCTATGGTCATAGAGCCCAGGATGGAAGAAATTTTCGCTCTCGTTAAAAGAGAGGTAAGAAAATCGGGTTTTGAAGACCTTGCGCCTGCGGGTGTGGTTATAACGGGCGGAAGCGTGATTATGAACGGCACGGTTGAGCTTGCCGAAAGAGTGCTGGAGATGCCTGTCAGAATGGGTATTCCTACCGATGTCGGCGGGCTTAGCGACATAATCGCGAACCCTGTTTATTCGACCGGTGTCGGGCTCGTTCTTTACGGCGCCGGTTACAAAGGTGATAAAAAATTACGTATAAGAGATGAAAATGTTTTCAAAAAAATATTTGATAGTATGAAAAACTGGTTTCAAGAGTTTTTTTAGGTTAAAATGGATTAACGATAATGGAGGAGGGTGTTAAATATGGCAAATTTTGAGCTAGAAGACACTAATATCGAGCTTAAGGCTAAGATAAAAGTTATCGGAGCCGGCGGAGCCGGCGGTAACGCTATAAACGCTATGATAGAAAGGGGTTTAAACGGCGTCGATTTCATTGTGACCAATACTGACGCTCAGGACCTCAGAAAATCACTTGCCCCTTCCAAGATTCAGATCGGCAACAGGACTACCAAAGGCCTCGGCTCGGGCGGTAATCCCGTGTTGGGCAGAGAGGCGGCTATCGAGGACCAGATAAAGCTTGCCGAGGTTCTTGAAGGCGCGGATATGGTCTTCATTACTGCCGGGATGGGCGGAGGTACCGGAACAGGCGCATCTCCAGTCATAGCGCAGGCTTCAAAGGATGTCGGCGCTCTCACCGTGGGCGTGGTTACGAAACCATTCGGGTTTGAAGGCCCCAAGAGGAATAAGCAGGCGCTCGAGGGCATAGAAAATCTAGAGAAAGAAGTTGACACACTGATTGTAATTCCGAACGACCGCCTCACCGAAGTGCATAACATAAGTATCCTAGACGCTTTTACGAGGGCTGACGAGGTGCTCCACCAGGCAGTGCGCGGAATATCCGATATCATCACCGGCACCGGTTACATCAATGTGGACTTCGCCGACGTAAAGAGCATTATGGGTGAGAACGGCGGGAAAGCGCTCATGGGAACAGGCTTTGCCGAAGGCACTAACAGGGCGATAGAAGCCGCCGAAGCCGCTATAACAAGTCCTCTTCTCGAGGATATATCCATTGAGGGGGCGACCGGGATATTGCTCAACGTCACCGCTTCCCCGGACTTCGGGATCGAGGAGCTGAACGAAGCGTGCAATTACATAAAGGACCGCGCTCACGAAGACGTAAACCTCATATTCGGTCTCGTGTTCAATAGCGAGTTCAAGGAAGCCGTTCAACTAACCGTTATTGCGACCGGAATACAGACTGTGAGAGCTCAGAGCATAAATAAAATAGTTACAAAGCTCCCTACTGACATTGGCGAAGACGAGTTTGAGATTCCCGCATTCATAAGAAGACGCGGCGTTAAAGAAGGGCAGTAGGAACAAAGAGCGAATTAGCCTTAACTAATTTCCCATTTACAGGGTCAAGCTGATAAGACCCGGCAGGCAGGACTTTCTTTCGATACAAAAAGAGAAAAATAAACCGGCGATAAAATTTTTTTTCAGCTTTTGTTTATCGTTCAGCTAAACACGAGTGTGGCAGACGTCTTTAATCCGCTGCCTGAATCTGCGTGTACCGATCGGTTTTTTTTAGGAGTTGTTTTTCAAAGGAAATCTTTACGCGCGGGGCATCTATCCACAGGCTTTCTATATTATAAAATTCCCTCAAGGGCTCATAAAATATATGGGCGACCACATCCGCGGAATCCACCAATACCCACTTCCCTTCAGCGTGGCCTTCAATGCCGATAATTTTCTCGTCCATACCTTTCAATTTCTTCTCGATATTATCCACGATCGTTTTTACGCCTCTCGTAGAATTTGCACTGCAGATCATGAGATAATCGGTAACATCGCTTGAAGATTTTACCTCTATAACTACAGGATCTTCGGCGTTTTTCTCCCAGGCCGCCTGAGCGATCGACAAGGCTTTCTTCTTGGATTCTATTGAGCTTCCTCCCCGCGGTAGAGCATGTTAGACATGATGTACTCTTCCACCGGGCCGGGAACCAGGTATCTGATAGACTTTTCGGTCTTTATAAGACGCCTTATTTCGGTGGAGGATACTTCAAGACCCCGGATTTGTGTAAAAGCGATAACTTTGGAATTTTTATTTCTATAAAATATCACGTTCTCTGTATTTTTATCATAACTAAAATCGGCGCCGAGGGCAAGCGGCGGTTTGGGCGGTTCGCCGTTTGAAAAGCCCGGCCGGGTGATTACGGCGAAGTTCGACAGTTTAAACAGCTCCCTGTAATCCTTCCATGTTTCAATGTCGGAAAACAGCTCGTTCCCCACGATAAAGTAAAATTCATGATCGGCATGAAGACCGGTCAGGTATTTTAAGGTTTCGATTGTGTAAGAAGCGGAGCTTTTCTCTACTTCATATTCGCATATCTCGAAAAACGGGTTTGAGTCGAGCGCAAGCTCGAGCATTTTGAGCCTGTGACGTGAAGGGGTAACTTCCGAGCTTTCCTTGTGAGGTGGCAGGGCGGATGGAATGAAATAAACCTCGCTGAGTCCGAGCATTTCCCTTATTTCCTCCCCGGCCCGCAGGTGTCCCATATGCACGGGATCAAACGTCCCTCCGAATAGGCCGACTTTCTTTTTGCCGTTATTCTCCATAATTCCGCTAAAAAATTATCACCCTTCCGGTTGTCTCTTTTTTATATAGCCTTCTATCATAAACTCGCTCCCGTATCTTTTTATACTAATCCCGTCTATCTCCAAAGAATTTCCGACTTTGGAGATGCCGAGGTCGCCTATCATGCTGAGACCGTCTCCACCCATTAACTTAGGCGCATAGAAGAAAACCACCTTGTCCACAATCCCGCTCCTGAGCGCATGTGCCGCGGTCCTGCTTCCCCCTTCAACGAGGAGGCTTGTGATTTCGTAGTCTCCCAGCGCAACGAGGAGTTCATTTAAGTTCAAGAGTCCCTGTCTATCCGTGCTGATTTCAATTATTTTCGCCCCTGCGCTTTCGAGTTTCTCTCTTTTTCTTTTGTCGCAGGATTTTCCTGTCGCTATAAAAACGGAGTCGTGGAGCGCCAATATACTGGATTCCGGGGGCGTCCTGAGCCCCGGGTCTAGCACTACGGGCACGGGTTGTCTCACTGTTTTTTTCCGCAGCCTTACATTCAAGCGCGGATCGTCGGTGAGCACTGTTCCAATGCCGACCATTACGGCGTCAGCCTTGCTCCTCAGTTTGTGCGCATACTCCCTCTGTTTCTCGCTTCCTATCCACTTCGAGTCCCCGGTGCGGGCGGCTATCTTTCCGTCGAGTGTCGCCGCGAGCTTCAGGATTACGAACGGTTTACCTGTCGTTATATATTTTTTGAAGCTCTCATTTATGTCCCTTGATTTTTGTTCGAGAACGCCGGTTACTGTATTGATACCTTTTTCTCCAAGCGTTTTCACCCCCTTTCCGCTTACTTTCGGGTTGGGATCGAGCGAGCCTACCACCACCTTTGTCACCCCTTTTTCTATTATAGCGTCAACGCAGGGAGGTGTCCTTTTGCCCTTGTGGCAGCAGGGCTCAAGAGATACGTAGAGTGTAGAACCGTTGATATTATGCCCCTTTTTTTCCGCGTCTTTAAACGCTTCTATCTCCGCGTGAGGAAGACCGGCCTTCCGGTGATACCCCTTTCCTATTATCTCCCCCTTTTTGACCACTACCGCCCCCACAAGGGGGTTCGGACTTGTCATGCCTTCCGCCCTTTTGGCCAGCTTAAGGGCGATCGACATATATTTTTCGTCTTGGTGCGTGGGCATATAAACTCAATAGTTTTGTTTATTTCGATATCTCGGCTCGAGTCTTTTAATGCAGGGTTTCATCCCCGGAATAAAACAGGGCCTCCACGAATTCCTCCGCGTGAAACTCTCTCAGGTCGCTCAGGCTTTCTCCAATACCTATATACTTGACGGGTATGTTCAGCTCGTCCGCTATAGCCACGATCACGCCGCCTTTCGCCGTTCCGTCGAGTTTTGTGAGGACGATTCCCGTTACATCAAGGGCTTCGTTAAACATCTTTGCCTGCTGGATTGCGTTCTGACCCGTGGTTGCGTCCAGCACAAGCAGTGTTTCGTGAGGGGCTTTTTCGAGCTCTTTGGAAATGACCCTCTTCATTTTCTTTATCTCGTCCATCAGGTTTCCCTTGGTATGGAGTCTGCCTGCGGTATCTATAATTAGAATGTCCATTCCCCGTGCCGAAGCCGCTTTGACGGCGTCGAAAGCAACCGACGAAGGGTCTGCTCCGCTCTGCCCCTTGATAAAATCCGTTCCGACCCTTTTGGACCAGATTTCAAGCTGTTCCGTCGCTGCCGCTCTGAATGTGTCCCCCGCGGCCACCATAACCTTGTTGTTTTCTTTTTTAAGCTTGTTTGCCAGCTTTCCTATTGTGGTTGTTTTACCGACACCGTTGACTCCGGCCACCATTACCACAAACGGTTTTTCATCTGCCGTGATCGGATTTCCTTCAGCATTCTTTAATATCCTGAGTATTTCTCCTTTAAGCCCGCCTGTAATAGAGCTTGTGTCGCTCAGGGAGTTCTTCTCCAAATCGGATTCTATCTTTTCCCTCAGCTTCATTGTCGTGCTTACTCCCAGGTCGGCCATTATAAGGGTCTCTTCGAAATCGTCCCATACGCTCTCGTCTATTTCCCCCTTCGAAAGCACCTCGTTGAGCCTGCCGAAAAGTCCCGTATGGGTTTTGGATAAACCCTTCCGGAGCCTCGCGAAGAGCCCCTCTTTTGTTTCTTCTATTTCCTCAACTACCGCTTCGACCGGCTGCTGTTCCTCTCTCAATTCTTCCGCTGCCTGAACCGCAGGGCTCTCTTCCGGTAATTCCGCCCCCGTTATGTCATCTATTTCTTCTGTTTCAACTTCCCTGATTTCGGGCTCCGCTATTTCCTCGATTCCTGCTTCTTCACGCGGCGCTTGGAATTCTTCGCTCGGAGGCGCTTTAATCCCTTCAGCCTCTTCCGCTTCCTTAATCCCCTCAGCCTCGTACTGGACCGGTTGTTCCTTTTCCCCCTCGGGAGCCTCTTTTGCCGGTTTTTCTTCGAACAGGAAGGTGATAACCAAAGAAATCAGAGCTATGATTGCGAATATTACAGCTACCGCCGCCAGGTCCGAATACGGACTGGGAATAGTGTTAAATACCGATAATATTTCTTCCATTACTTGTAAGGCCTCCTGTGTCACTCCGAAGAGAAACGAATAAACTTTATACTTGCATGATATTGTAATTTCATATTATTCGTAAACAAATAAAGATAACATAACGGGATAAAATACACTCTATTTTGCAGATGTTCGATTAATAAAGTTAATATACTTTTCAGAGAATTCTTTTCAACATCTTAATTTTTAGCGTTTTTTCAGTTGATTGTGACAAATTTGTTAGGATTGTTATTGTAACCATCACGAAATAAACAATGTTTTCCGGCCACTTGAACTGCCCGAATCTTCTTGGATATAATAAAACCGATGTCCAAAGGTTTTGTCCATCTCCATCTCCACTCACAGTACTCACTGCTCGACGGTGCGATAAAGTTCGATGACCTCTTTCCCCAGGCAAAAGAGTTCGGCATGGAGGCGGTCGCGCTGACCGATCACGGAAACCTCTTCGGCGCTTACGATTTTTACAAGAACGCGAAGGATACGGGCGTTAAACCTATAATCGGCTGCGAGCTGTATGTAACACCCAAAATCAACCCTGAGAACCCCGCCGAGGGGAAGACACACCACATTACGGTCTTATCAATGAACAGGGCAGGTTATCAGAACCTCTCGAGACTCGTCACAAAAGCCTACTTCGACGGTTTTTACAGGAGGCCCAGGGTAGATCACGAGCTCCTGGGCGAACACAACGAAGGACTCATCGTGCTGAGCGGCTGTCTAAACAGCGAGCTTTCAAAAGCGATATTCAGTAAGGATATCAAAGCCGCCCTCAATGTAGCTTCATTGTACAGGGAAATTTTCGGCGACAGGTATTATCTGGAGGTACAGGCCACGGGGCTTCCGGAGCAGAAAAGGGTTAACAAGAAAGTAAGAGAAATCGGTGAAAAGCTGGGCATCCCCATTGTAGCTACGAACGACTGCCACTTTCTCAGAAAAGAGGACTCGAGGCCCCATGACGCCCTTCTCTGCATACAGACAGGGTCGTCCCTAGAGGACGAAAACCGGTTCAAATTTCAGGGAGATCAGTACTATCTCAAGTCCGAAGGGGAAATGCTAAGGGACCTTGAGGGGTTTGAAGACGCTATACAGAAAACCGCGGAGATTGCCGATAGATGCAATTTCGAGTTTGAACGAAACGGATACAAGCTTCCCGAGTTCGAGATTGAGGGGGATATGTCTCTGGATGAGTACCTGGCTGAGCACGCCAGAGAAAAGCTCGGGGAAAGAATCGATGAAAACGGCATTAATGACCAGAAAATCGGAGTTTACGAGGAAAGGCTTGAGACCGAAATAGAGATAATACAGAAAATGGGTTTTTCCGGATATTTTCTTGTCGTGGCCGATTTTATCAATTACGCGAAATCAAACGGCATCCCCGTAGGTCCCGGCAGGGGAAGCGCCGCGGGGAGCCTTGTCGCTTACGCCCTCGGCATAACCGAAGTCGATCCCATCCCGTATAAACTGATTTTCGAGAGGTTCCTGAATCCCGAGCGTATAAGCATGCCGGACATCGATATCGATTTCTGCGGCGAGGGAAGGGACGAGGTAATCAAATATGTAACGAAGAAGTACGGCGCCGATAAAGTCGCCCAGATCGGGACATTCGGAACCATGTCGGCAAAGGCCGTGGTAAAGGATGTGGGCAGGGTTCTGGGGATACCTTATGCCGATGTGGACAGGATTTCTAAATTGATACCGTCCTTCAGGGGTAAAGTTTTCAGTATCGAAAAGGCTATTTCCAGCGTTCCCCAGATAAAGGAGCTAATCGACGGCTCCCCCCGGCTAAAGGAGATGATCGAGCTTGCGCGGCCTCTCGAAAATATGGTGAGGCACTCCTCGACCCATGCTGCCGGGATCGTCATAGCCAATGAACCTTTAGCGGACCACATCCCACTGTACAAAGGCTCGAAGAATGAAATCGTAACCCAGTTCGACATGAACACGATCGAAGAGCTGGGTTTCGTTAAGTTCGATTTCCTTGGTCTCAAGACCCTGACTGTGATCGACAAGGCGATTAAGCTCATTCATGAGAACTACGGAAAAGAAGGCGGAAAAAATTTCGATATAAATAAAATACCGCTCGATGACCCCGAGGTTTACGCCCTGCTCTCTAGCGGCAGGACGCGCGGAATATTCCAGATTGAATCTTCAGGCATGAAAGAGCTCCTGATGAAGCTTCAGCCGACAGACTTTGAAGACATAATCGCCGTGCTCGCCCTCTATCGCCCGGGGCCCCTCGACAGCGGAATGGTCGATGAATACATTGACCGTAAACACGGGAGGAAGAAGATACAGTATCCCCTGCCGGACCTGCAAGAAATTCTAAAGGATACATATGGTCTCTTCGTATATCAGGAGCAGATAATGCAGACGGCGAGCGCCATTGCCGAGTACAGCCTCGGAGAAGCGGATCTCTTGAGGCGCGCCATGGGCAAGAAAAAGCCCGCGGAGATGAAGGCCCAAAGGGAAAGGTTCCTGAAAGGCGCTAAACAAAAGGGTATAAAGGACAAAAAGGCAAAGGAAATTTTCGATGCCATGGAAAAATTCGCGGAATATTCATTTAACAAAAGCCACAGCACCGCCTATGCGTTGATAACCTATCAAACGGCATATCTCAAAACACACTACCCCGCCGAATTCATGGCTGCCCTTATGACTGTGGAAGCGAATAATACGGATAAAGTCATATCCAGCATCACCGAGTGCAAACAAATGGGAATCCCGGTACTCGCCCCCGACGTAAACGTGAGCCTGGACGGATTCACCGCGTCCGGCGGAAGCATAAGATTCGGACTCTCGGGAATAAAAAATGTAGGCGAGGGGACGGTCGAAGCAATAATTAACGCCAGGCGCGAAAAAGGCAATTTCGATTCGATATTTAATTTCTGCGAGCTTGTAGAAGCCAGACGGCTTAACAGGAGAACTTTCGAGAGCCTTATAAAGAGCGGCGCGTTCGATTCCCTCGGCGTCAACAGAGGGAGTTTGATGGAATCCATAGACACGCTTCTCAGCTTTACGTCCATAAAGCAGAAGAGCTCCGTAGAGGGTCAGCACTCGCTCTTCGCTCTGAACGATTCCGTTTCCATGCCCGCTCTTGAGGAAATGGAAGAGTGGGAGGAAAAACAGCTACTCAGATATGAGATGGATGTGCTCGGCTTTTATGTCACCAGCCATCCGATGGCTAAATACGCCTCCGAAATAAGGAGGTCGATTGACAGCATCGATACGGAGTCCCTCTCCGAAATCAGAGAAAAGCGCGAAGTTGCGGTCGCAGGGGTTGTACGCTCGCTTACCGTTAAGCACACGAAAAGCGGTAAGGGCATTTTCGGCAATCTGGTTCTCGAAGACTTAAAAGGGTCCGTAGAGGTAGTTATTTTTAATGACCTGTTAAGGAAATCCCTTCCGATACTGGAGGAAAAAGTCGATCCTGTGATTGTAAAGGGCGTGGTCGAGCCCAGTGAAGACAGAGTTAAGATGAGAGCAACCGAGATTCTCTCATTAAGAGAGCTCAGAAACGGCTCGACTGTTCATATAAATCTGACATCTGAGACCTCGAAGAAGGATAAGTTCCTGCAGTTGAGGGATATTTTTAACAGCTATCCCGGTGATTCCATGGTCCATCTGCACCTGTCGACGGAAACCTGTGAAGCGGTTCTAGAGGTAGGGGACGTGCGTGTAGATGTCCAGGATAATTTTATTAGTGAGGTTGAGAGCCTGTTGGGGAAAAACTGCTTGAGATTCGTTTAACCCCTTTTCTGGGAATTCGCAATTATCTCTTTTAGCTTTTCGGGCTCACTCGTAACAACAAATACCTCCTGCACCGAATTCCCGCTTCTTGCGATTAATTTCGCCCCGCTCACTGTGGCGTACTTGTAACGAACCACCAGGTTTTCGCCGGTCGTTTTTCCGACCTTGATTTCACCCGGAATTACCGACTCGACAAACTCATTCGGCGAAACATTCGTTTCCAGGAAATTTTGAAGCCCTTTAATTATGCTGTGCTGGCGTTTTATTTTATTCTTTCTGTGTTTCATATATTAATCTTTTGAATATGATACCAATTCCTGGCCCGCGGTTTATTCATTGACGGCCTGCGTGCGGACTTAAATATACAATGATTACGGACGGGTTTCTAATTGTCCGTCCTGCGGCGTTAACTGTTTTTGCCCTCAATATGTATATTAATCCTAAGGATTAATTGACCGTATGCGAAAATTACACGAGCTTGAATTCGACAATACATACAGCAGGCTGCCGGAAGAGTTTTATCAGCCGGTGAACCCCACGCCGTTTGAGACCCCTCATCTCGTGAGTTTCAATCCGGACGCGGCGTCATTAATCGGGCTCGACCCGTCGGTGGTGTATGATCCGGAGTTTGTCGATTACTTCTCCGGTAAAAGATTAATCCCTGGGTCACGACCCATAGCGATGTACTACACAGGGCATCAGTTCGGCGTATACAATCCCGATATCGGGGACGGAAGGGCGATACTTCTCGGCGAGGTAAGGAATTCAAAAGGGGAGAAATGGGACCTTCATTTAAAGGGTGCGGGAAGAACGAAATACGCACGGGTCTTTGACGGAAGAGCGGTTTTAAGATCGACCGTGAGGGAGTATCTTTGCTCGCAGGCGATGCACGGTCTCGGTATTCCGACAACGCGGGCGCTCTGTATCATAGGGAGCAGCGAAAGGGTGGAGCGCGAGACTCCCGAGACCGGGGCAATGATGCTCAGGGTAGCGGAAACCCACGTCCGTTTCGGCTCTTTCGAGGCATTTTACTACGAGGACAAACACGAGCATGTAAAACTGCTCGCTGACTATGTCATAGAAAATCATTTCCCCCGATTTGTAGAAGAAGATGATAAATATGCTCTCTTTCTGGGTGAAGTGGTCGGAAGAACCGCCGGGCTGATCGCGCTCTGGCAGGCCTGCGGTTTCACCCACGGTGTAATGAACACGGATAATATGTCCATAACCGGACTCACTATCGACTACGGCCCCTTCGGGTTCGTAGAGGAGTACGATCCCGGCTACATACCCAATCACTCTGATCATTTCGGCAGATACTCATTTTCCAATCAGCCGGCCATCGCGCTATGGAATCTGAGGAAGCTGGCCAAATCTTTAAGCGCTCTTATGCCGCGTGAGATATCCCAGGAAATTCTTGAATCTTTCAAGAAACGCTACGGGGAGAGTTACTTTGAAATTATGCGTAGAAAGCTCGGGTTTGAGGAGATTATGCCTGAGGACGGCGAATTGATACAGGAGCTGCTTAATTTGCTTGAGGAGGGCAGAGCAGACTATACGAATTTTTTCAGGAGTCTCAGCGGGTTTTCAGCAGAGGGCTTCGGAGGCGTTAAAGATACTGCCGGGATATTTAAAAACGAGGCGCGATTTGAAAAATGGAGCGCGTCTTATAAAAAGCGTTTGAGAGCGGAGAATAGCAGTGACGCCGAGCGAAAGAAGATGATGGATTCAGTTAATCCGAAATACATTCTCCGAAATTATCTTGCTGAGCAGGCGATAAGAAAAGCAGAGCAGGAGCGGGATTACACGGAAATCGCGCTCCTTCATAATTTACTCAAGAATCCATTCAGCGAGCAGCCGGAGTTGGAACGGTACTCGGAACCCGCTCCCGAGTGGGCGCGTAGCCTCGTGATAAGCTGCTCTTCTTAAGATAAAAAACATGCGGGGGGCGAATATTTTAGCGCCTCTCATCATAATATATAATATTTCCCCCTTAGAAAAAGGGGAATGATACCGACAAATCAGAGGTATCGGATGCTCTTGGTTAAAAACACTGAAGCTCACTGGCCATGGCACTGCATTTTTGAAATCAAACAAAAGGGGGATTTGGTTTTTTTCTTACCTCTTCATCCTGAGCCTAGTCGAAGGATGCCCCCCTTCATCAATTCTTCCACCCCCTCTTTCCTTGTACCGGTAATTTCCTCCCCCTTGATGGGGGAGGATTAAGGCGGAGGTGTCATTTCGAGCGGCGCGAGAAATCTTTTTTTATCTTGCAGTTTCTTCAGAATAATAAGAGTTGTTCTCAGGCCTCTCAGTACTTCCGATTCAAAAAAGACCAAGAGAGGACCGCTTAGTATTAATCACCCTTCCAGATAACTTGCTATAATCTTTTTTATTCCATAACCGGGAAAGGAGATCGTGACTTTCGCACTCCCGCCCGTACCCTCGACTCTCTTTACTACCCCCTGCCCGAATGACGGATGATCTATAATTTGCCCGATCCTGTATCTTCCGCCGTTTTTGGCATTGGTGGATTTTTGAGTAACCCCCGCCTCGGATTTTATCAGCTTTTGTTGGTGGTATGCTCGTTTACCGACTTCCTTATACAGTCCTGAGTAATAGTTATTCCAGATTAAAAGATCGTTTGGAATTTCGCTAATAAACCGGGAAGGCGCCGGTCTCTCCTCTTTTCCGAAGACCCTCCTTTTTGAGGCGCTTGTAAGATACACTTTTTCCTTGGCGCGCGTGAGGCCCACGTAGAAAAGCCTCCTCTCCTCTTCTATTTCTCCGTTTTTAGCTGAATTAAAATGAGGAATGAGGTTCTCTTCCATCCCGATTATAAAAGTCACGGGAAATTCGAGTCCCTTTGCGGAGTGGAGAGTCATAAGCGCTACCCTGTCGTCTTTATCGTTAAACCTGTCTACGTCGCTTGCGAGCGAAACCCAGTCCAGAAAGTTATGGAGAGAGGCGTCCTCTTCTTCATTTTCGAATTCCGCGGCCAGGTTCAGTATTTCTCCCACGTTCTCCCTTCTCTCCTCTTCCCTTTCCAGAATTTCCAGATAGCCAGTTTTCTGAAGCACGAAATCCAGGAGCTTTCCTATTTCGCGCTTCTCGCCGAATCCAATCAGCTCATCCATTAGTTTCAGGAATCTTTCGAGGTTTGCGGACGCTCTTTTAGGCAGAGCTTCGTTTCTGAGAGCTGTCCGCATGGAGTCGAATAACGAGACGCCTTCTTCTCTGGAAATTTCCTCTAATTTATCGACTGTCCCCTTTCCGATACCCCGGGGCGGGACGTTTATAATCCTCCTAAGGCTTATATTGTCAAGCGGGTTCGCGATCACCTTGAGAAACGCCATCACGTCTTTAATTTCGGCTCTCTGGTAAAAGCCGATTCCGCCTACTATCGTATAGGGGACGTTCCGCCGGAGGAACTCTTCCTCTAAGAGTCTCGACTGGTTGTTCGTCCTGAAAAATACGGCTATGTCCTTGTATGAATATCCCGACTTTGAAATTTCGGACACTATCTGTGAGACCACGTATTTTGCCTCATCCCGCTCGTCCCTCGCTTCGTAATAAACCAGCTGTTCTCCCTCCGGGTTCTCTGTCCAAAGGTTCTTGTCGTGTCTGCGTCTATTCTTTAGAATCAGCTGATTTGCGGCCTGTAGGATGGTTTTTGTAGACCTGTAGTTCTTTTCGAGTTTTACTATTCTGGCGTCCGGATAATCTCTCTCGAAGTTTAATATGTTCGTTATGTCGGCGCCCCTCCAGCCGTATATCGACTGATTGTCGTCCCCGACGACAAAAATATTTTTATGCCTCCTCGAAAGCAGCTCCACCAATTTGTACTGCATATGGTTCGTGTCCTGGTATTCGTCGACCAGGACATGCTTGAAAAGCCCCTGATATTTGCTCAGAACTTCCGGCTTTTTCTCGAACAGGTTTACCGTAACATAAAGCAGGTCTCCGAAGTCAAGAGCGTTCAGCTTTCTTAATTCCTGTTCGTAGAGGTCGTATATCTTCGAGATTCTGTCGTCGTATATATTCGCGCCAAGCTCTCCCGGGCTCACTCCCCTGTTCTTCGCGCCGTCTATCTTTGACCTTACCGACCTCGGTTCGAATGCGCGCTCACCGATATTCAGCCTGGCCATGCATTCCTTTATCAGCTTTATTTGATCGCTCTCGTCGTAGATTATGAAATTATTTTTGAAACCATCGAGATTCTCTATTTCTCTCTTTAAAATTTTGACGCATATGCTGTGAAAGGTTCCTATCCACAAGTTTACGGACCGGTTATCGATCAGCCGGCTCACCCTTTGCTTCATCTCGTTCGCAGCTTTATTAGTAAATGTTACGGTCAGTATATTGGAGGGGCTTACTTGTTGATTATTGATCAGATAGGCGATTCTTTCGGTGATAATTTTTGTTTTTCCCGAACCCGCGCCCGCGAGAACGAGCAGTGGGCCGCCCGCATGTTTAACGGCCTCTGACTGAGAGGGGTTGAGTTTATCCTGACTTCCGGATGACATTAGAGCACCTTGATAAATATATGAATAAGGAAAAAGTTTTTACGAAATAAACGATTAAACGCACAAAGATCCTGATATATAATACCCCGGGCACATAACCATCGGCAATTACGATGATGGTCCGTCGGTGAGAAGAAAAGGCTGAATTCACTTGACGATTTCTGCTTGGTGTGCTGCTCCGAAATAATCTGCGCTGAATAATGTGGCTGGGGCGGGAGGACTCGAACCTCCACAGCAGGCTCCAAAGGCCTGAGTCCTGCCAATTAGACGACGCCCCAGCTGAGTACAGCGTTATCTTACCAACAATTTAAATCCAGAGCAACAAAATCAAAGCAACGCGAGTCTTGACAGCTCCTGTTTTATATAAGAAAATTAAGGGTTCTGGGAAATTTTTGAGCGCGTAGCTCAGGGGGAGAGCGCTTGCTTGACACGCAAGAGGTCGCAGGTTCAAATCCTGCCGTGCTCACCACGCGATATTGGATAACATGGAAGAAGTACAGATCAGCCTTCCCGACGGAGCGGAGAAAACCTTTCCCAAAGGCACCGCCGTCGGGGAAATCATAAATTCTTTAGGTATGGAGAACAGTACCGTTGGCGCGAAGGTAAACGGGGAGCTTGTAGATTTCTGGTTTGAGATCAAGACTGATTCCTCTGTATATCCAGTTAAAACGGGTTCCGAAGAGGGTCTCGCGCTCATAAGGCATACAGCGGCCCATATAATGGCCGAAGCCGTTCAGTCCCTGTTCCCCGAAGCCAAGGTAACAATAGGACCTGTTATAGAGAACGGATTTTATTACGACTTTGAATATTCCCGCGGTTTTACCCCTGAAGATCTGGAAAAAATAGAAATGAGGATGAAAGAGATAGTCGGGGAGAAAAAACCGCTCGTCAGGAAAAAGGTCTCCAGAGAAAGCGCGATCGGTGTATTTGAGAATGAGGGGGAAAACTACAAAGTCGAGATAATAAAGGACCTTCCGTCAGGTGAGGAGATTACCATCTACGAGCAGGGAGAGTGGCATGACCTCTGCAGGGGCCCTCACGCGCCGTCCACGGCTCATGTCAAGGCCTTTAAGCTCCTCAGCACTGCGGGCGCTTACTGGAGAGGGGACGAAAGGAACCCCATGCTCCAGCGTATATACGGCACCGCTTTCTGGAATAATAAGGAATTAAAACAGTATCTTAACAAGCTTGAGGAGGCTAAAAAACGGGACCATCGCAAACTGGGCAGGGAGCTCGATCTCTTCTCTATTCAGGACGAGACGGGCGCCGGGCTTGTTCTCTGGCACCCCAAAGGCTCGAGAATAAGGCGTGTGATCGAGGATTTCTGGCGCGAACAGCACGAGCGTTACGGTTACGAGCTGCTCTACACCCCTCACATAGCAAAAATAGACCTGTGGAAAACCAGCGGACACCTCGATTTCTACAATGAGAACATGTACCCCCGCATGGAAGTCGACAATACCGAATATCAGATAAAACCCATGAATTGCCCCTTTCATATAATGATCTACAAGACGGCGATAAGAAGCTACAGGGACCTGCCGCTCAGGTGGGCGGAG
The DNA here is from genome assembly GCA_040223695.1 of Deltaproteobacteria bacterium. Lineage (NCBI taxonomy): Bacteria > Pseudomonadati > Myxococcota > Myxococcia > Deltaproteobacteria bacterium. The sequence goes on along the minus strand of JAVKFU010000013.1, from coordinate 53,079 downwards.
ATAGGAACGGTTTACCGTTACGAGCGCTCGGGGGTGCTGCACGGCCTTCTAAGGGTAAGGGGATTCTCACAGGACGACGCGCATATATTCTGCAGGCCCGATCAGATTGAAGAAGAGGTGATCGGAGTTCTTGATCTGACCGTTCTATTCCTGAAAACATTCGGTTTTGACGATTACGAGATCTATCTCTCTACCATGCCCGAGAAATTTGTCGGTACCGAGGAAGGCTGGGACAGGGCGACGGCCGCGTTAAAGAACGCTCTTGAGGCCAAGGGAATTGATTACGAGATTGATGAGGGCGGCGGCGCCTTCTACGGTCCAAAAATCGATATCAAGATAAAAGATGTTTTAGGCAGAGCTTGGCAGTGCTCGACAGTTCAGGTAGATTTTAACCTTCCCGATAGGTTCGATATGAGTTTTATCGGTGAGGATAACAGCCGCCATAGAACTATAATGATTCACCGGGCCATATTCGGGTCTATGGAGAGGTTTTTCGGCGTACTCATAGAGCATTACGGCGGGGCCTTTCCGGTATGGCTGAGTCCCGTTCAGGTGCGTATTGCTACCATAGGGGACGAGCAAGCGCCGTATGCGGAAGAGATATATAAAGTCTTGAGAGGTAGAGATATAAGAGCAGAAAAAGACATAAGAAACGAGAAGCTCGGATTAAAGGTCAGAGAAGCGCAGCTTGAGAAGATTCCCTACCTCCTTGTTGTAGGCAAAAAGGAGATGGAGTCGGGAACTGTGGCTCCGAGAAAGCTGGGAGGCGAGAATATTTCTCCGATGAAGGTCGAGGAGTTTGTAAGCCATATAGAAAATGAACTTGATCCTCAAACTTGGAGGGAGGTAGAACAGAGATAAGAAAGTCTAAAGGGTCCAGAAGCAGAGAACCGGAAGTTCGGATAAACCAGAGGATCAGAGCGCGGGAAGTCAGGCTTGTCGACGTGGGCGGTGAACAGCTCGGGGTGGTTCCGATTCGTGAGGCGCTTAATATATCTGAAGAAAGGGGAGTCGATCTTGTAGAGGTTGCCCCGAATGCCAATCCCCCTGTTTGCAGGTTGATGGATTACGGCAAATATAAGTATGAGTTAAAGAAACAGGCCAATGCCAAAAAGCAGAAGACACAGACTGTGAAAGAAGTTAAGTTCCGCCCGAATATCGGCGAGCACGATCTCGACGTTAAGATAAACCGCATCAGGGAATTTCTCGAGGACGAAAACAAGGCGAAAATAAGGATATTCTTCAGAGGAAGGGAAATAGTTCACCCGGAGATAGGCAGGATGCTCGCAAACAAGATAGTTGAAAGAGTGGCGGATGTAGGCGGCGTCGATATGGCTCCCAGGCTCGAGGGTAAAAACCTGATAATGGTTCTGTCGCCTAAGAAAAGCTCAGGAGGTGGGAAAGAAAGTGCCAAAACTGAAAGTTAAAACAAACAGAAGCGCCGCGAAGAGATTCAGGGTAACAGCCGGCGGAAAAGTGAAAAGGAACCGCGGAGGCGGAAGCCACTTAAACATAAAGAAGAACAGGAAGCGAGTCAGAAGACTAAAATCACCTGATTTTCTCGAAGGCGCCGCAGCGAAGAGAATTAAAACATACGTTCCGTATAAATAATTCTTAATAAGGTAAGTTAGTTCGCATAAAGATTGAATTTGACGATCCTATGATCGAAGGGAGTTTGAAATGAGAATAAAAAGAGGGGTAGCGTCCCGGAAGAGAAGAAAGAGACTGCTGAAGCAGGCTAAGGGTTACTGGGGCAGAAGAAAGAATAATATCAGAAGGGCAAAGGAAACCGTAATCCGCGCCCTTGCTTTCGCTTACAGGGACAGAAGACAGAGGAAAAGGGATTTCAGACGTCTCTGGATTGCGAGAATAAACGCGGCTGTGAGACCTCACGGTCTTTCTTACAGCAAGTTTATGGGATCGTTGAAGAAAGCCGGTGTCGAGCTCGACAGAAAAACCCTGTCGGAAATGGCGATAAGGGAGCCGGAAAGCTTCAAAGCCGTAGTCGATGTCGCCAAAACAGGGCTCAATTAACTGCCGCGCTCATTTGCAGATTAAATCCATAAAATCTCGTTTAAAAGTCCGTGCGGTCTAACGCGGTAATGCGCCGCTGTATTTTTCAAACCGCATGAGGGTCGTACTCGAGCGGGCATCCCTTACATTGAGGGGCGCGCTTTTTGCAGTGTTCTTTCCCCACTTTTACCAGCAGGGCATGGTATTCGTTAAAAATGCCCGCGTCCTCGGTCAGTGAACCCATTATTATATCCTGCATTTCACCGTAGTTAGTTTCCTCGGGCACGAGTCCGTGCCTCGACATTACCCTGTAGGTGTATGCGTCTATCACGAATACCGGAATGTCTCCAGCGTACAGCATTATGCTGTCGGCGGTTTCGGGCCCTATGCCCTTTATTCCGAGCAGCTTGTCTCTGAGAACGGATCTCTCTTCCCTGAGCATTCGATCGAGACTGCCCGAGTAATGCCGAATAAGGAAATTGATAAAGTTCTTTATTTTTAATGCCTTCTGATTATAGTACCCCGAAGGCCTGATGAGGGGAGCAAGCTCATCCGCCGTAATCATGTTTAGTTTCTCGACGGATATAAGATTCGCCATTTTTAGATTATCTAACGCCTTCTCAACGTTTTTCCAGGACGCACTCTGAGTGAGTATGGCTCCGAGCACGTACTCAAGCTTGCTTTCTCCGGGCCACCAGCCCTGAGGGCCGTAGCTTTTATATAACGCATCGTAGAGCTTATTAATACGTTCGGATTTTGTCATTTAATTTATTACTCGGCGAAGCCCGGCTCTCCGGCGGCAGGAATATGAATTCCCGGTTTTGACTGTCCGTTACTCACGACCCTTACTCAATTCGTGATTTTATTGTTCGGGGCCTTGTCGGAACTCTCATAGTAGGGCAGCGCTTCAGGAAGCGACCTTTGCAGATTGCCTATCCTCGTTCCGTAGCCCGGATGGGTGGAAAGAAATTCAGGGGGCCGGGGTTTCCCTTTGACAGCCGCGTCCATTCTCTGCCAGAAAGCTATGGCCTCCCTCGGGTCGTATCCGGCCTTCGCCATATATACAAGGCCGATACGGTCCGCCTCGGCCTCCTGGGATCTGCTGAAGGGCAGCATACCGCCCACATTTACGCCTACGCCGTAGGCCTGCATGATTGCGGTTGAGACCCAGGGGTCGCTCCCTCCGAGAGCCGCGCTCAGGCCGACTGCACCTATTTGAGCCAGCACGTCGGCGGATACCCTCTCTCCGCCGTGGCGAGCGGCGACGTGGGCTACTTCATGGGCCATGACCGTTGCCAGCCCCGCGTCCGTCTGGGCGACCGGCAGTATGCCCGTATATACTCCTACCTTACCGCCCGGAAGCGCGAATGCGTTTATCTGCTCGTCGTCATCCAGCACCTTGAAATCCCAATTATACGCGGGCGTATCGGATACTCGCGCAATTCTTTGGCCAACTCTTGTTACTGCGTTGTTATATTTCGGGTTATTCGATACTTCCTCTTCTTTGAGCACTTCCTGAAATGCCGCAAGACCCAGCTGATTCTCTTCTGACTGAGAAAGAAGTATGAACTGGGACCTCCCGGTGACCGGGGCCTTGTAGCATGAAAAAACAAGCGAGCCCGACAGAGCAAAAATCAAGAGTGCCAGGAGCGGCCTTAATAATAGATTTCGTTTTTTTACGATATTCTTTAGCATCACTAATAACTTAGTTTTATCAATTCAGACGCAATTTGCAATAAAAATTTTATGGATACTGGAATTTTATTTTATATACAGAGACGGATTCAAGCTTTTATCCTCCGGCCTTTTTTTCATAACGGCAGAGGATAAAAGCTTGTCTCCGGTTTCCCAAAGCTAGGCCGATTTTTTGAGATCGGCGTCTTTCATCCTTCTTATTCCTTCGTCTATATCTTCGTCGGCGCACGCGTATGTAACCCTTACGAAACCTTCTCCCTGGCTGCCGAACGCGGTGCCCGCGACCACTGCCACACCGACCTTCTCTACGAGCTGGTCCGTGAATTCCTGGGATGTAAGACCGGTTCCCGTAATATCGGCAAAGGCATAAAAGGCTCCGTCGGGATAATCGCATTTTATACCGGGTACCGAATTAAGCCCTTCTACCATTCTGTTGCGCTTTTCTTTAAGGAGCTGTGTTTTTTGAACGGTCCAGTCCTGAGGCCCGGATATAGCGGCGTAGGCCGCTTTCTGAATAAAGGCCGCAACGTTTGTGATAGAGTCCTGAAGGAAAATAGACAGCTTGTCTATAACCGGCACGGGGGCCACAGCCCAGCCGATTCTCCACCCGGTCATGGCGTATGTCTTGGAGAACGTGTCGATTACAATCGTTTTATCCTCCATTCCCGGAACCGCGGATATCGTCTTGTGCGGTTTGTCGAAAGTTACATGGGAAAATATCTCGTCCGATATAACCATCAGGTTAGGATATTTAAAACAAAGCTCCGCAATCTCCTCGGGATTTTCCACGAGGTGTCCGTTCGGTCTTTGAGGAGTGTTAATGATCAGCAGTTTTGTTTTGGGTGTGATCATGCCTTCCAGCTTCTCTATATCGAACTGCCAATCGGGCTTTGTAAGCGGGGTGTGTTTTATGTTTGCTCTGACATATTTTGCCCATACTTCGTCGGGCGGATAGCCGGGATTAGGGAATATCACTTCATCCCCTTCTTCTAGGAATGTCAGCAGTGTCATAGTGAGCGCGTGTTTTGCTCCTGCAGTTACTATTACCTCTTCGGGTTTTGTTTTTCTGCCCCTGCTCGTTACTTCTTCGGCTATGGCTTCCCTGAGCTCCGAGAGGCCCGGACCCGGGTCGTATCTGACATATCCCGCTCTGAGCGCGTCCTCTGTAGCCTCAAGTATGTGCTCCGGTGTATCGAAATCAGGACCTTGATAATCCCCTTTTTCGAAATGGATAACCCTCTGCCCGGTCTTTTTCTCCAGCTCCCGGGCGACTCGCATGCTGGCCCATTGCTTAGGTGGAACGAAATGGCTTATCTTTGTACTGAATGGATATGAAACTGCCATTTGAAATACCTCCTTAATTGATGAATGATTTGTAAATCTATACTCATAAAACCTCTCCCCTCAGGCATTCTCCGCACCAGGGACCAGGATTCCCTGGGAAATCATCGAGAATACCTCTTCTGCTATCTCCCCTGCACTTTTTTCGGTATGGTAGAAAAACATTACGGACCTGACCAAACCGAAAATTATTAGAGCGGTAAGCTCTGTGTTGGCGGCCCGGAACGATCCTTCCTTTATACCTTTTTCCAAAATTTTTTGATAGAGCTTTATTCTTCTCAGTCTCCAGTGCTCTGTAAATTCGTAGTGCTCGCGTATGAGGTGGGTTTCATCCCTGCTTAAGATGCGCAGCACGTCCATGTTCTGTAGATAGAACTTGAAAATCAGCATGAGTATCTTTTTAAGCTTTTGCGGTGCGGAGTCGCTCTTGGCTATCTCTTTCTCCAGAATGGATTCGATCTCTTCGTAGGTATCCTCCAGAATCTCCAGATAAAGATTTTCTTTCGAGTCAAAATACAGATAAATTGTGCCTTTCGCGACGCCTACTTCGGCGGCTATCTGGTCCATCGTTACATCGTGATAGCTTTTGTTGGAAAAGAGACTGGCCGCAGCCTTTATAATTTCTTCCGTGCGCCCTGTCTTTCTCAGCTGCCTTTTGCCCGCTGATACCTGTTTGTTAATTGATTTATGTGGCTTAGCCATTTTTCGACCCATCACCGTTGCATTGAACTGACTAGTCAGTCATGACATATTAGTAGATATCAAAAACTTTGTCAAGTTATTTTTCTGAAAACTTGCAAATTAGGATATTTTTTCACCCCGCGATTGATAATGAATGTTTTATGGAAATAACTGCGTTTATTCAGCCGAATCTCGGGTAATTCGAGCTAATACGTCTGCATAATTGATGTAACCGTTCTTGCATTATCATCTGTCGTGATGATAGAATAATCACTCAAAATGAGATTGGAGGAGAAAATGAGAACTTCATATTTACTTGCGGTTTTGCTCATAGGGACTTGTTTCATCTACGCGGGCTGTAACAATTCCGAACAAAATTCAGGAACTGAAAATAAGGCATCAACTACGGAGGAGGTAAAAGAAGATATTTCCCGGGGAGCCGGGGAAGTGGACGAGGCGGTAGAAGATGTGGTTGATAAGACCGAGGAAATGCATGAAGAGCAGTTGAGGGAGTGGGGTGAAAAAGCTCCGCCCGAGATTGCGGCCGAGCTCTGGAAGCTGATTCAGACCGAGAATTACCGGATGCACTGGAAGGAGTTCGCGGGACCCGAGGTATCGAAAAATGGTGCTAAATCCGGCAGTTACTATAAAACGTATCTGAACGATAAGGCTTACAAGGCGCTCGAAGACAAAGTAAAACCGCTGCCGCCGGGATCGATAATCGTAAAAGACAAATATGACGATCAGAATCAGTTAACGTCCATAATAGCCAGAATAAACTTCGGAGGGGATGAGCCCGACGATATAAGGTGGTTTACGGCTCAGTACTCTCCTGACGGCGAGGTTTTATATACAAACAAAATGGGCAAAGGGGTTAAATCCGCGCCTTAACGCACCTGGTCTGATTTTCTGCTAGACCTGTAATGTAATGAATGAATATTCCCTGGCCATACGGGTTGTATCAGGCAGTGGGTTTGCTCGCATGAAGCGGTTTAAAATTCAAGCGTCCGATTCTTGAGTTAATCGGTTCTCTACCTGTGCCCGAATAACCTCAAAATCGAGGTTTCGGAAAAAGGCCTCACCCTGCGTTCAGGTATACTATTCCATTCAATAATCCTGTGACTTAATAATGTTGGTCCCAACAATTTTATTCCCATGAATAAGAAGAAAACGCTATTTTCGTTGTTGCGAAAGTTTAAATATTCCTTTCTCGCGGGATTGCTGGCGCTTTCTCTGGTGGATGTTTGCCAGCTCTCGATTCCTCTAATCATAGAAAGGGTTATTGATACACTCACGCTTGAGGGCGCTGATTTCAGGGCCCTCTCGAAGTACGGGCTCTACATGCTCGTCATTGCGGTAGCCATGTCCGTATTCAGATTCTTCTGGCGGTATTTCATTATGGGCGCTGCACGGAAGATTGAACAGTCTCTCAGGAACGAGTTCTTTTCCCACCTTCAGAGCCTTCATTTCGATTTCTTTTCACAGAGAAAGGTAGGAGACCTTATGGCTCATACCGTAAATGACATCGAGACCCTTAAATTCGCGTGCGGTCTGGGGGTTCTTGTTGCCTATGACGGCATTTTTCTCCTGATATTCATCTTCGCCGCGATGTTATATATTTCTCCGGAGCTCACTCTGTATGCCTTTATCCCATTCCCGATACTCGGCTTAATCATATATAAATTCGGCAAAATGATCGAAAAGAGGTTCCAGAAGGTCCAGGACTCGTTCTCGACGCTCACTGAAAGCGCTCGGGCATCCATATCGGGCATAAAGGTAGTAAAGGCCTTCGTAAGAGAAGACGCGGAAACGAATGACTTTCGTAAATCGAGCTCGGATTACCTCGACAAGAACCTTCATCTTATTAAAATTTGGGGGGTGTATCAGCCGGTAATAACTTTTCTGGCAGGTACCGCAACCGCGATTTTTCTCTGGTTTGGCGGCATAAAAACTATTACGCTCGATATCACTCTGGGCGACTTTGCCGCCATACTCGTATATCTGACCATGCTCACATGGCCCATGATGGCAATGGGGTGGGCGGTCGACATAATAAAGAGAGGAAACGCCTCTTTGAACAGGATAAATAACATCCTTCAGGTAATGCCCCAGTCCGTACACGAGTCAGGCACGGTAGAGCTCGATATAAGTGGCAGTATCGAATTAAGGAATCTAAGCTACTCGTACAACGGGAAAAGGGCGTTAAAGGATGTGTCTCTGAGCATTCCTTCGGGTAAAGCCATAGGAGTTACGGGTGCTACGGGCTCGGGGAAAACCACTCTCTTCCAGCTTCTTACCAGGGTTGAGGAGCCGCCCGAAAACACCATGTTTATAGACGGTGTGGACGTGAGGGATATCAAAAAAGAGAGCCTCAGGGAGGGGGTCATATACGTCCCTCAGGAGACCACCGTTTTCAGCGGAACCGTGAGGGACAACATATCCTTTATGAATCCCGAAATTACGGATTCCGATGTCGAAAACGCGGCCAGGGTAGCCGAGATATATGACGAGATACTCGACTTTCCGGGCGGTTTCGACGCAAGGGTGGGGGAGAGGGGGCTCAGCCTTTCCGGCGGACAGAGGCAGAGGCTTGCTCTCGCAAGAGCGATACTATTAAATCCAAGCGTGCTTATACTTGACGACGTGTTTTCATCGCTTGATTTGAGAACCGAGAGTCTGGTGTTGAGAAACCTGAGAAGGGAGATGAAGGGGAGGACGCTGCTTGCGATTTCGAGTAGAGTCCCGTCTATAAGCGGATTCGATTCTATAGCGGTATTCGAGAGAGGAAGGCTCGTCGAGTACGGAAGCCACGAAGAGCTGATAGCCAAAGACGGCATATACGCGGGACTTTACAGGATTCAAACCTTTGAATAGATTAGACGCTGCTTTAACTATTTAGTCTCGTGTAACACAATATACAGAATTTTTTGCTACGAACTTTTTTGTAAATTAGATAGAGAGCTGATACGGGTACTACGCTACGCACCCATCTTTAGGGCAAGCTCGTTAAAGTCCCGCGCGGTTATGTCAAACGGCATGTCTGTTGTTTCATCCGTCTTTCCCCCGGGGCCGAATTCAAGAGGCCTTGAAACGTAGGCGGTTTTAAAGCCCAGGGCCTTTGCAGCCTTGAGGTCGTCCCTGTGCGCGGCCACCATCATTACTTGTTCCAGCCTTAGCCCAAGCAGCTCCGCGGCCTTCAGATACACTTCCCTGTCCGGTTTGTAGCGCCCTGCCAGCTCCGAGGACAAGATACAATCCCAGGGCAGGTCAGCGTGCTTTGCCATATTAACCAGTAGAGACATATTTCCGTTGGACAGCGTCGCCACTATGTAGAGCTTCCGCAGTTTATTGAGCCCGGCAATCGAGTCCTCCCACGGTTCGAGTCTATGCCACGCCCGGTTTAAGTGATCTTTCTCGGATTCGCTCAGTCCCCGAATATTGAATTCCTCAAGCAGGCGCTCGAGCACCATACGGTGAAGTGAGTCGATCGTCGTCCAGCGGAGCTCCCCGGTGCGCACAAGGTTCATGGCGGGGGCGTAACCTGCACGCCAGGCGTCTGCGAACCGGTCCCAGTCCGCTTCAATCCCCTTCGAATTGCCGAGGAGCTTACACTCCCGGATAATCGTTGACCGCCAATCCACCACAGTACCGAATACATCGAATGTAAGTGCCTTAATGGAAGATAATTCGTTTCTTTTATTCACGTTCTTGCCCGTATCTATTACTCAATCCGGTATCAGGGGCTAAATTGCCTGCTTACTGCGATTTCGCTTTTTTCTCCACCCCGGCTGCGAATCTTTCCGCATCTACAATAAATCTTTGATGAGTTCCTTCGGATATGACATCTATCCCGTCGTGAGCTACTATCGAGAAGGTCAACTTACGTCCGTCCACTTCGACCAGCTCTCCTTTTACATTAACAGTCAATCCGGGCGGAGTCGCGGCTGTATGATTCAGCTTTACATCTACCCCTACGGTTTGTTCCTTCGGCCAGTCTATGTGGTCGTTGACGAACCTTACGCATGCCCACTCAATGAGACCCACCATAAATCCTGTCGAAAACACCTTCGGCATAATTTGAAATTCCGCGGACTCGGGGTATATGTAGGGTACGGTTTTGGATTCAGGAACCTCAAAGTCAAACTCGAAAGTCAAGCCCGGTTTCAATGATTCGTGCATATTATTTCTCCCGTTATCATTTTTATGGCTGTTCTTCAGTGAAGTAAAAATTCAAAGTGAATAATACCCTAAATCGTTTTGCCGCTCTATTTTTAATTGTTTTTTGTACTGCTTGGTCTTCCTGTTGAACTGTAGTATTTTATATCCGTCCATTTGTTGAAAAAAGAATTCGGGGGATGTTAAAACAAGTTAGTATGAAAAATCGTGATATAAACGGTCTCGTTAATTATTTCGCTTACGGCTCCAACATGAATCCCGAGAGGATGAAAAAGAGGGGCGCTGACTTCAGATCAAGAGAACCCCTTGTGCTTAGAGGTTTTACATTGGCCTTTAATAAAATATCTTCAGGAAAGCCGGGAGCGGGCGCCGCGAATATTGTCCCGGATGAAAAGGGATCTGTAGAAGGGATATTATATAAAATAACATGGCGCGGGATTTACAAACTCGACATCTTTGAGGGATATCCGAACGAATACGAAAGGAAGTATCTGAAAGTTGACCGGGGCATGGAAGGAGAGGAGTTAATTGTAACCTATATGGCTCGTCCTGACCGGGTATATGATGGATTGAGTCCTACAAGAGAATACATGAGACACCTGCTTGCAGCCGGACCGGAACTTTCGGCATCCTACTATGAAGGGCTTAAGGCAATCCGGACACTGGACTGACTTTTTAATAAAGCGTTGAGAGATAATTATATCGGGCGGATAGCTGGTATACTGCTTTATATCTGAATACGGGGGTGAATAATGGCTGAAGATGTGAAAAAACTTTACCGTTCGAGAACCGATAGAATGATAGCCGGCATATGCGGCGGCCTCGGGGAGATGTTTTCTATCGATTCTACTCTTATAAGACTCATATTCGCTTTAATTGCGCTCTTTACGGCGGGCACTGCGATTCTCGTTTACGTTCTGGGATGGATTATAATTCCCGAAGCGTCGCAGGAGTAGGGAGTTTTCCCCGGTGTAAAAGAAATTGCTGCAAGTCGGCGGATGTATTGAGCCGTAAATAAGCGTGACCCGGACGGAGGCGAATCAGGCGTTAATATCCATAATAAACAGGCTTCAATTGTAAAATTGACTGAATCCGGGACAAATCCGGTTGCAGAATGCGTTTAAGGGGTTACAGGTGAGCTATTTAGATATTGCAGAGGCGGCGGCCAGAGAAGCGGGCGAGATACTCATAGAAAAGCTTGGAAAAATTGGTGAAATAGAGTTTAAAGGCAAAAATAACCTCGTCACCGAAGTAGATAAATTATCCGAGAGAACCATTATAGACCGCATTAAGCGCAGCTTCCCCTCGCACGACATTTTCGCCGAGGAATCGGGCCGGCATTCCAGGAACTCCGATCATGTCTGGATTATCGACCCTCTCGACGGGACTACAAATTACGCGCACGCGTATCCGTTTTTCTCAATCTCCATTGCGCTAGAGGTCGGGGGTATGGTAGAGGCCGGACTGGTATACGATCCTGTTAAGGATGAGCTGTTCACGGCGGAGCGAGGCGGCGGCGCCCGGTTAAACAGGGACGGTATCAGGGTCTCCGATTCTCAAGACCTAGGGCACAGTCACCTGGCTACGGGTTTTGTGCATGAGAATAACAAGATGGTTGAGGATAATCTTAAGCATTTTGCCAATTTTATAAGAAGGGCGAGGGCGGTCAGGAGAGACGGTTCTGCCGCGCTTGATCTTTGTTATGTAGCGTGCGGCAGGTTCGACGGCTTTTGGGAGCTTGGGCTTAATCCCTGGGACACTGCAGCCGGCGTTTTGATTGTAGAGGAGGCCGGTGGTAAAATCACCGATTTTACGGGCGGCAAATTCAGTATCTATGTAAAAGAGATCCTATCTTCAAACGGAAGAATACACGGCGAAATGATTGATGTTTTATCTCTCGTATCCGGGGGCCGGTTTAAAGCTCCGGCTCTTTGACATACACAGGGGTGTTTTAAAATACGAGGGTGAACCCCTGAATTTCTTCAAGGATTCACCCCCTAGAGGATGGGGAATATGTTATGGCTTTATTGCAATAATCTATATTTTTTGATGTTCTCGTCACAAATCCGATTCACCTGACTTTTTATAACCTGTCATTCAACATTTTAGCAACATGCGTGCCAATTGTTCGTCATCGACATAACCCGTTGATATAATTCAAAATACGAGGATTTTGTGAATTGATTAGCGGTCTTATTAACTGAATATTATGACAAATATAGTCATGATTTGCGGTTTATTGTCACTTTACGGTGTGACAGTTTCTGAAATTCCGCAATAATTTGTGATAATATTTAGTTGAAAAGAAATTCGGCTTCATTATCGGAAACGAAGGATTATAGTTAAGTGAAAATAATCTCGATTGTTAAATTATCGGCGGCTCTCGTCCTGGCTGCTCCGTTTTTTTACCTTTTATCTCCGACTGTCTCGGCAGAGGATCCGAGCGATTCGGAAGCGCGGTATTACTATGTCGGCACAATAGGGGACAATCTCGCTATACAGATGGAGTTAATAGTGGAATCGGAGGATATCACGGGACTATATATTTACGATAAAAACGGCATTCCTATTTCCCTGAATGGAAAACTCAATAGAGACAACATGACTTTTACGATTGTCGAGCAGGATGAAAAGGGCGAAAAAACGGGAACATTCGATGGAAAACTCGCCTCTGACGGCGCGGGCTTCGGTACCCTTTCGGGGGAATGGACAAAGGCCAACGGACTGACTTCTCTCGGTTTTAAGCTCAAGAAGGTTGCGGATTTCATTTTCTCGACCCTCCGTCAGGGGACGTTGATCGAGGCATCTTTTTCTGTGCCATACTTTTTGTCCCCTTCTCAGGCTTTTCGCGATATATCCGACGGCCTCCGGAAGGACATGCTTTCCGCGCAGAATAAATTTGTCGGGGAGGCGCAGGAATCCTTCATGACCCAAAGCTCGGCTGCGGGCTGGCAGCAGAGTTATGATTACAGAATCGAGTACTATTCCGCTGATCTGCTAAGTCTGTCTGGAGAGGTCTTCTCATATTCCGGAGGGGCGCACGGAAACACCTATTTTGCGTCGAAGAATTACTGGATCAAGGACGGCAGGGCCGTTCAGTTGAAATTATCCGACCTCTTCCTGCCCAACTCAAAATTCATTGATACCTTATCCGGGTTGTGTATTAATGACCTCAGAAAACAGAAAGCGGGCTGGGTCATAGGTGGCGAGGTTAGGAGTTTCAAGGAGGAAGAACTGGGGGTTTTCGCGCTATCCCCGGCGGGTTTGGTGTTTGCCTTCGCCCCTTATACAGTGGGCTCCTATGCCGAAGGACCCTATTTTGTTAATGTACCGTTTAGTGAGCTTGAGGGGTTAATAGACCCCCGCGGCCCTTTGAAGCAGTTCGTCGGGCAGGCCCAAAGCGAGCCGGATTCAGCGGCCCCCTGATTTTCACCGTAGAAATCCGGGCGTATGATTTCTCACCCGGCGGCATTTAGATGTATAATTGGACAAGTTCAATATAAAGCCCGCTCCTATGATATCAACCGAATTAAAAAAACTGATTAGGCCCCTTATAATCGTTCAACAGGTTATATGGTTCGCCATAACGGGCTCGATCGTATTTTACGCCGTGATAGCGTACATACTCGTAGGTAGCGGAGGGACCGATGATATCTCCCGGAGCCGGGGGTTGGGAACGGCTCTTTACGTAGCGGCGCTTGCGGTTGCGATATGTTCGATTTTTTATCGCCGATACTCTATGTCGGACAAAAGCATCACGAAAATCCTGAGCCGCAATATCGACCCGGCGCGCCTTGCCCAAAACGCGAGAACGAAATCCATTGATTCGGTGAAGCTCGGCCAGCTCGAATCCCTAACGGAATTCGAGCTCAAGGTCTTCTCTTTAATGTACGAGCTTCAGAAGATCACGTTTATAAGTCTGTTTCTAAACGAAATCATGGTTATTATCGGTTTCGTGCTTGCTTTCCTGAGCGGCGATCCCGCTAATATACTGCCCTTCGCGGTCATTTCGCTTGTTTTAAGTTTCTGGATGTTCCCCAGGTCCGGAAAACTTATTGAGAGGGCGCGGTATTTGTACGCGACGTGATAATTTAATAACCTGTCGGCATAAACACACTTTCAGTTTATAAAGGAGATACGAATGGCGGATTCCGTAAAATCGAGTACTGATGTTCTGGTTGTGGGTGCGGGACCTACGGGGTTGACCATGGCTTGTGAGCTCGCAAGGCACGGAATTACACCGAGAATAATTGACAAAGCTCCGGTCCCTTCGGATAAATCAAAGGCTTTCGGGATACACGCCCGCACGCTCGAGCTGTTCGATAATATGGGTATTGCGGATGCGGTGCTCGGGCAGGGGAATATATCTAATGGCTTCGATATGTACGATCAAGGCAAACCCCTTGCCAGCGTTGTATTCGATACGCTCGAGAGTAAATACCCGTTTTTCCTCATTCTCGCGCAAAGCGATACGGAGAGGATACTGACCGGACGCCTGCGCTCATACGGAATAGAGATAGAGCGCGAGAAAGAGCTCGTATCCATAGAGAGCGCAGACGACAAACCTGCCGCGCGTATCAGATTAAAAGACGGTTCTGAGGAAATTATTGAGTGCGCTTACGTATCGGGGTGCGACGGGGCGCACAGCTCAACTAGACATATTCTTAATTTCGATTTCAAGGGCGCCCCTTATCCGAACTACTGGCTCCTTGCGGACTGTAATCTTGACTGGACGTATCCTCTCCACCATCTGTCGATATTCATACATCCTGCCGGGGTTACCGCGTATTTCCCGCTCTACAGTGACAGGGGGAGACTGATGTTCGAGCTTCCGGACTCCCCTATAGAAGAGGACATGCCAGAGCCGACCATAGAGGACGTGAGGAGACTCATGAACGAAAGGGGGATAGACTACAAAAGCGTAACTGACCCCAACTGGCTTGCGTATTTTAGGCTCCATCACCGTATGGTGGACAAGTACGCCGAAGGCCGGATTTTCCTCTCCGGGGACGCGGCCCATATTCACAGCCCGCTTGGCGGTCAGGGAATGAATACCGGTATCCAGGACGCCTGTAATCTGGCCTGGAAGCTCGCGCTCGTGCTAAAGGGCAAATCGCCGGAGAGCCTCACTGAGAGCTACAATATTGAGAGGCGCCGTGTGGGGGAGGGGGTTGTGGGGCTTACGGACATGGCGACACGAATGGTCGGTATCCATAACCCGGTTTTATCTACGATCCGAAATAAGATGATAGGTGTTTTATCGGGGCTTGACGCTGTTCAGAAAAAAGTCCTCAACACCCTCTCCCAAATCGAGGTTCATTACAAAGGCAGCCCTATAGTCGCTGAGAGGTGGTATCAGCCGGACGCGATTGAGGGATTCCATGATTACCGCCACGACCTTACCGCGGGAGAGCGCGTGAAGGATTACCCCCTCCTTAGCCTGGATCAAAAAGAGAGCGTCCGGCTTTACGACCTGCTCAGGGGCGCCGAGCACGAGCTATTGCTTTTCACCGGCGCCGATCCCGAGGATATGGAGTTTGACGAGCTGAGGAAAATACACAGCACCGTTGATGCCGGATTCAAAGGCCTTATCGAGACGCATTTAATTTTGGGCTCAAAAGGGGTTCCGCCCGATTTCAGAGAGCTTTCTTCGGTATGGGGGGACAAGGATTTGGTTATGCACCGCGACTTCGGCGCCGTAAACGCCTGCCTCTATCTTATACGCCCCGACGGCTACATCGCTTTCAGAAATCAGCCCGCGAGCGAAAGCGACCTCACGGAATACCTCGCGACCATATTCGTATAACTTTATTCGCATAACTTTGATATATTATTCATGTAGGGAAAATTATTTTTTTATTCCGCGAATGGTTCATGAGTGAGTACGAGGCGCTTTTCAAGTTACATGACGAGTTACAGGATTTCTTGCCCGCCTCTGTTAAGGGCGCCACGGTTCACTACGAGTTTGACGGCAGGCCCTCGATTAAAGACTCCATAGAGGCGATCGGGGTCCCCCATACCGAGGTCGATCTGGTAACGGTGAACGGAAAATCCGTGGGCTTCGGCTACCATTTGAAGGACGGGGACGAAGTATTCGTTTATCCGGTTTCAAGTCATGTGAAGATCTCACCCCGCGTTAAGCTCAGGGATAAACCGGCGCCGGTATTTATCGCGGATGTTAATCTGGGAAAGCTCGCGAGACTGCTGCGCATGGCGGGATTTGATACCGTTTTCAGGAACGACTACGACGATCATGAGGTGGCGCGGCTGGGGTGTGGGGAAAACCGCATTGTGCTGACCCGCGACCGTCGTCTGCTCCGGCACAGAATTATAGCCCACGGTTATTGGGTAAGGTCTCCAGACCCGGGGAAACAGTTAATCGAGGTGCTGGGAAGGTTTGACCTCTGGTCTGACGTAGCTCCCTTTAACAGGTGCCTGGACTGTAACGGTGTAATAGAGCCTGTCCCTAAGCAGGATATTCTGGAGCGGCTCGAGCCCGGGACAATTCTTTATTATGACGAATTTTTCAGGTGCTCCGATTGCAGGAAGATATATTGGAAGGGATCGCATTACGATCATATGAATTCGGTATTGGAAAATTTAAGGAATTCATAAGCCTGTTCTTGAGTTACTATTATTCGGACTGACAATGGAAAGGAATAAATATAAAATCCTCACTGTGGGTCTCATAGTAATATTGATATCGGCATCCTTTCTATTTGTTTCCCTTAGCTCCAGGGTAGGGGATAAAACGGGTGGATCGGAGCGAGCTTCCCTCGAATATAAAGGCGCTGTTCTTGCCCATATACACAGAATCGGCAGCGGCTACGGCTCCGGGAGTTCACGCAATATACACTCACATCTTAAAGGCATCGGCTACGACACCGTGCAGTTAAACACATTTGCGTATATGAGAGACCGCGCCGAGACCGGGTTAATAGTAGACGGCGACCCCACGATGGCGGACCGCTATCTGATCGATGAAATACGGAATCTCCATGGGAGCGGGTTCAAAGTGATGTTAAAGCCGCATATCTGGATCGGAGGCTGGAATTTTGACGCTGACAACTGGAGGAGCAAAATAGATTTCACGGATTCGGATAAGAGAGAAGAATGGTTCTTTAACTACAGAAAGTTTATAATCGGTCAGGCCATGCTTGCGGAAAAAACCGGTGTAGAGATACTGGTTGTCGGAACGGAGCTTGTGGAGGTATCGAAATATACGGGAGAGTGGAGGAAGCTTATCGAAGAAGTCAGAAAAGTTTACGGCGGAAGGCTCACATACGCGGCCGAGGGAATGAATGCGAAAAATATAGAGTTCTGGGATTCTCTGGATTACATAGGAATAGACGCCTATTTCCCTTTGACGGGTAAAGCGGCCCCGGCTCTTAGCGAGCTTGTCAGGGGCTGGAAAAGACACGAGCCCGAGATAAAAGAGCTATCGGAGAAGTACGGTAAGAAGATCATCTTTACCGAGATAGGATATAAATCGGTCGAGGGCACTGCCATAAAACCCTGGGAGTGGAGCGATGACGGTGTTGCCAGTCAGGAGGAGCAGGCTCTGGCATTCGAGGCAACGTCGGTTGTGTTCAGGGACAAGCCTTATCTTGCGGGTGTATTCGTATGGAAATACTTCACCGACATGGACAGCGAAGAAAAGGACAATATTGAGAAAGGATTTACGCCCTACAGTAAAAAAGCTGAAACAAAAATTTCAGCCTGGTTCCGTGAGGGGCAACGGAATGAATAACGGGGACCGAGCTATTTGCCCCCTCGGCCCCCGACTCCAGCGCTATTGGGACAGGCTCACGGAGCGGGAGAGAAGCATGCGGTTCGACGAGGAAGGGCTCTTTTCCCTTGCGCTTGAGTCAATTGCGCTCGGTATAGCGGAGAGGACGCCGGGGAATTTGGTTGCGGACGTCTTCTGCGGCGTAGGCGGAAGCGCAATCGGATTCGCAAGGGTTGGTAAGGACGTTATTGCTGTTGAGAAAGACCGGGAAAAACTCCGCATGGCGGAATACAATGCCGGCGTTTTCGGGGTACGGGAGAGGATAGAATTCATTTACGGAGACTGCATGAATATACTTCCCACATTAAAACCCGATACGGTATTTCTCGACCCTCCATGGGGCGGGACCGATTATAACAGGAAGAAATCGTTCTCGTTGTCGGATTTCGAGCCTGACGGTAAAGGCCTCCTGGCGATGGCCTTCTCATTGACAGATTCCGTTGTATTCAGGCTCCCGAAAAATTTTAACTTCGATGAGCTTGAGTCGCTCGGCCGTGAATACAAACTGGAAAAGAATTTCTTTGATGGCCGTTTGCTTCACTACTGCGTTTACTTTAAATAATACACTGCGGGCGGTGTGTACGGGTAAACAATCTCACGCTCCGGCTTAACTCTTAAGACTGTCTATTAAATCCGGACTCTATTTTTGTGATTAAATAGACTTCAGCCCTGTAAGCTTAACGTAAATCCAGTTCCGGCAGTAATTCCTTGACGGATTCCGCGAGAAACTCCCTTTCGTAAACATCCCTGTCAACAATATCTCCATTCCATACCAGAATATCGAGGTCTATAATCCTCGGGCCGTTTTTGTTACCGGTTCTAACTCTTCCTAACTTAATTTCGAGGTCGATGAGCCTGGCCTTTAATTCTGCGTAATCGATGACGGTCTCTATAAGCACGGCCCCGTTTACGAACATCGGCTGGTTCTTAAATTCGACCGGTTCGGTCCTGATGAATGAAGACGCGCCGATCAGCTTGAATTCCGAAGCAATCGCTTCTTTGGCCTTCTTAATGTTTTCCTCAGGGTCGATATTCGATCCCACTCCTATAACCGCTCGATTGAATTTCATCCTTAAAATCCGGTGCGGGTCACCTGGACTCCGTGTGTGTGACTGAAACCGAGTCTGCGAACCTCAGCGCTCCCGGCTTGTCGATTTTGACTGTCGCCTTCTGAACCTTCTTGTCTTGCATAATAATTTCCATAACGTCGCCCGCAATCTTTTCTATGAGATTGTAATCTTTTCCCTCAACCTCGGAAATGATTCTTTTTGTAGTTGATTTGTAATCGATTGTGTGCTGGATATCGTCCTTCTTCATCGCCTCAGCGCCGTCGAACTCTATCTCGACATTTATAACAACGTCCTGCTTAACTTCCTTCTCCCAGTCGAATATCCCCACGACTGTCCTCAATCTGAGATTCTCTATTCTAATTATCATGGCGACGCTCCGCTAAACTAAATGCTGCCCTCCGTCAACAAAGAGACATTCCCCGGTTACGTACGGGTTATCCAGAATATATTTTAACGCGGAGATTACGTAATCGGGATTTCCCGGTTTCCCGAGCGGCGTCCCTTTTGAAATTCGCGTCAGGTACTCCTCGTCTTCCTCCGGAGGCGGCAGGGTAGGTCCGGGACAGATTCCGTTTACGCGTATTTTCGGTCCAAGCGCTTTTGCGGCCATGAGCGTGAAATCCCGGAGCGTTTTTTTGCTCAGGTTATAAACGAAATGCTCGGTCTCGATTTGTGAAACACGCATATCAAGCATATTCACGATCAATTCTGCCGCGGCCTGCCCGCTGAAGTCCTGCGCGAGGAAGAACGGCGATTTAAAATTTATATTGAATTCCCTGTCAAACTCTTCTTCGGTAACATCGAAAAAAAGCATATTTTCAAAAATAGCTGCGTTGTTTACAAGAATCGAGCATTTCGGGAAAACTTCAAATACACTCGGAATTAAAGTCCTCGCGTTTTTAACGACGGACAGGTCGGCTTGAAATAATTCGCATCTCACGCCCCGCGATTCTATCTCTCCGGCAGTTTCTTTCGCTTCTGTGTCCGAGCTGTTGAAGTGCAGCGCGATGTCGTATCCCATATCGGCCAGCGCCAGAGAAATCGCTTTTCCGATCCTTACCCCTCCACCAGTAATTAAAGCTGCTTTGCTCATGCTTATAGACTAAGAATCTCCGTATGTGCTTGTTCGTATGTGATTTTTTATAAAAGTGAGTATAGCATAGAGCTTGATTACTACCTAAGCCCGCCGTCGGCTAGGATTCGAAAATTTTATTTCTACCGCTGAATTGGTGTAGAATTAGAAAAAAAACTCTATATGGACAGAGGAATACAATATGGCTACAAGGCGAAGGAAGGCTAGGCCCCCGGTACTGGGAATCGATATCGGAGGGACTGGAATTAAATCGGCCCCGGTGGATATCGGTAAAGGTGAATTGATTGAGGAGAGATACCGGGTCGATACTCCGCAACCGTCAAATCCCGAAAATATGCTCGGAGCTATGCACGATATGATTAAGCACTGGAAATGGGAAGGGGAGGTTGGGTGCGGCTTTCCCGGCGTGATTAAAAACGGCGGCGTATATACCGCGGCGAATCTTTCCAAGAAATGGATAGGAGTGAATATAAAGGAAGAGATTGAAAAAATTTCTCAATGTAAAGTTCATGTGATTAACGATGCCGATTCAGCGGGGCTTGCCGAGATGAAGTTCGGGGCCGGGAGGGATTACAACAAGCCGGGCGGCGGTGTCGTGCTTATGGTAACGCTCGGGACCGGTATAGGCTCCGCTTTGTTCGTAGACGGACATCTGGTTCGAAATACCGAGTTCGGCCATGTAGAGATTGACGGCGGAGACGCTGAAAAACGCGCAGCGGCGATACACAGAGAAAAGGAAGACCTTAGCTGGAAGAAATGGGGGAAAAGGGTCAATAAGTACTTGAAGCATATGGAAATGCTGATTTCGCCCGATCTCGTTATAGTCGGCGGGGGAGTCAGTAAAAAGTCGGATAAGTTTTTTAAGTACATTAAGATTAAAGCCGAAATCGTTCCCGCTGAAATGCATAATGACGCTGGTATTGTCGGCGCGGCGCTCGCCTCCGAGCTTTAAAGGCGGGCTTATTCTTGAAAAAAAACTATCCTTATGTGATAATGGCATTGGGGATATAATTGATAATCCGGTGATTTAAATTCCAGTTAATCGAGGTTGAAATTTGTTCCATATGGAAGCACTCCGACACTTGGTTAAATGTAAGCTAAAAGACGACCTTGATACTCTCTATAACTACAGCGGCGGCGAGGACGTATTCAGTATGCTTCCTGAGCAAAGAGAGCATAATTACAAACTCATCAGTGGTGACTGTTTAAAGCAGATGTATGGGACAAGGGGCGTTTAAGCTGTCTGCGGATGTAAATAGATATTCTATCCGGAGAGGGTATTCAATCTGCATGAAAAACCGATACTCATGTCGAATATCCGGTGCAGGTTATCAAAAAAAATAATAATACAGGACGTAACTTTTTAGAATTTTCGCCGTCTTAATACTGAATTAACATATCGCCTCGAAAATAATTTTAAGGAGAAGCATAATGGAAGCAATACCGAAAAAGAAAAAGCCGGAACTTGAGCAATTGATTATTAACACTATAAGGACTCTGTCCATGGATGCGGTGCAAAAAGCCAATTCCGGACATCCGGGGACCCCGATGTCCCTGGCCCCGGTCGCTTTCACAATTTGGGACAGATTCATGAAGCTCAATCCTAAAAATCCCGACTGGCCCAATCGTGACCGTTTTGTGCTTTCCAACGGACATGCTTCCATGCTGCTCTACAGCCTCCTCCATATAACGGGCTATGATCTTTCACTGAACGACATCAAAACATTCCGTCAGCTGCACAGTAAATGCGCCGGACATCCCGAATACGGACTGGCTCCGGGTATTGAGACGACCACGGGTCCGCTCGGGCAGGGGGTCGCCACATCGGTGGGAATGGCGGTAGCCGAAAGGTGGATCGCTTCTTACTTCAATAAACCCGGCCATGAGATTATAGACTACAGCGTTTTCGCGATCGCCGGCGATGGTTGTATGATGGAGGGTATATCAGGCGAAGCCGCCTCACTCGCGGGCCATCTGGGTCTTAGCAATCTTATATGGTTTTATGATAACAATCACATAACTATAGAAGGGCACACGGCTCTTGCCTTCAGTGAAGACGTCGCCGCCCGATTTATGGGTTACAACTGGCACGTTCAGCGGGTCGGTGACGCAAACGATTTGGAGCTTCTCGAAGAAGCCATAGATAGAGCTTTAAAGGAGACTGAACAGCCTTCTCTCATCATCGTTGACAGCCATATCGGTTACGGCAGTCCGAACAAACAGGATACATCGGCCGCTCACGGGGAGCCGCTCGGTGAAGACGAGATTCGTAAAACCAAAATTAACTACGGGTGGGATCCCGACAAGAAATTCTATGTGCCCGAAGAGGTCAAGGAGTACCGTAAGCGCGTTCTGAGGAAGGGGGAGGTTTTGGAAGACGAGTGGAACAAGAAATTCCTGGCATACGAAAAGGAATACCCAGAGCTTGCGAAGCAGTTTCGTCATATGGAAAATCGCGAAATGCCCGAGGGGTGGGAAAAGTGCCTCCCGGTGTTCCCCACGGACCCCAAAGGTCCCGCCACGCGCACGGCAAACCACAAGATATTGAATTCTATCGTTCCGGAATACCCCTGGCTTATCGGAGGCGCCGCCGACGTGGGATCTTCAACCAAAACCTACATTGACGGAGCCGGCAGCTTCGAAAAGGGAATGTATGACGGCAGGAATTTCCATTTCGGGATTAGAGAGAACGCTATGGCGGCCGTGGCAAACGGCATGGCTCTCAGTAAGCTGAGACCCTATACTGCCTGCTATTTCGTCTTCTCCGACTATATGAGAGCTCCTCTCAGGCTCGCCTGTCTTATGCAGAACCCCGTTATTTTTATATTTACCCACGACAGCATAGGTCTCGGGGAAGACGGGCCGACCCATCAGCCTATAGAACACCTCGCTTCACTGAGAGCGATACCGAATCTCGACGTCATAAGACCTGCCGACGCCAACGAGCTCAGTATGCTATGGAGGTACGTGATGGAAGTGAAAAACCGGCCCGTTGCCTTGATTCTTACCAGGCAGAATATTCCTACTATCGACCGAAAGAAATACGCCCCGGCCGAGGGGGCGCTGAAAGGCGCCTACATATTGGCGGACTGCAAGGGAAAGCCGGATGTTATTCTCATAGGGACGGGCTCTGAAGTTCATCTTTGTCTAGGGGCGTACGAGAAACTCACCCGGCGGAAGATCAAGGCCAGGGTCGTCAGTATGCCCTGCTGGAAGCTTTTCGAGCTTCAGGATGTGAAATATCAGGAGAAAGTGCTTCCGAGCTCGGTCAGGGCGCGTGTAGCGGTTGAAGCTGGCTCTACTCACGGCTGGGGGCGCTATGTCGGTATCAGACACGTTGAGGGAGGCGTTGTGGGAATGCGTACCTTCGGTGAATCCGCTCCTATCTCTGATTTGCTGCCCGAATTCGGGTTAACCGTGGATTGCGTGGTCAAAGAGGCCAGGCTCGTTATGGACCGGATCAAAAAGAAGGGCCCAAGAAAATCATAAAATATGATCCTGATTGACGTAAGTCCGATAATACTTTTATAAAGGAGAGCAAGATGTCCAGAATCAAAGATTTGACCAAGCTCGGCCAGTCTATCTGGTATGACTACATCAGAAGGTCCTTTCTTACCTCAGGGGAGCTCAAGGCTCTGATCGATGAAGGGCTGAGAGGTGAAACCTCAAACCCCTCCATACTCGAAAAAGCGATTGCGGGCAGTTCCGACTACGACGAGGATATAAAAGCCCTGGTGGAGCAAAATAAATCGGTGAATGAAATTTACGAAGCCCTGGCGTTAAAGGATATCGCCATGGCCGCGGATGAATTCAGGCCTCTTTACGACAAAACGAGCGGCGGAGACGGTTATATAAGTCTCGAGGTAAGCCCCACACTTGCGAACGATACCAGGAATACCATTAAGGATGCGAAGAGGTATTTCGTGACTCTGGGACGACCGAACGTCATGATCAAGGTCCCCGCTACATCAGCGGGTATCCCGGCTATAACCGAGCTTATCGGCTCCGGCATCAATGTGAACGTAACTCTTATGTTCAGCCTGGAGCAGTACATGGCGGTCGCAGAGGCGTATATAAAGGGGCTTGAAAGACTTGCCTCCGAAGGGCCTTCGGTATTCAAAGGGCATATGGTCAACAGGGTCGCTTCAGTCGCCTCCTTTTTCGTAAGCAGGGTGGATACCGCGGTTGATGCGGAACTGGAAAAAGTAGGAAAAACCGGGCTTCAGGGCAGGATAGCCATTGCCAACGCTAAGCTTGCATACGAAGAATTCAGAAAAACATTCAAAGGCCCCCGCTGGAAGAAGCTCGCCGACCTGGGAGCCAGGCCTCAGAGGGTTCTCTGGGCGAGCACGAGCACCAAAAACCCCGCCTATCCGGACACGATGTATGTAGATGAGCTGATAGGGCCGGACACCGTAAACACTGTCCCTCCGGCGACCTATAAGAACTTCAAGGACCACGGCAAGGTTGCGGTCACATTGACAAAAGGGTTGAAAAAAGCCAAAGACGATGTCAAAAAGCTCGGCAGACAGGGAGTCGATTTGAAAGAAATTACGGACACTCTCCTGAAGGAAGGCGTTAGGAAATTCGCCGAGAGCTTTGAGGACTTGATGGAAAGCATTAAGGAAAAAAGGGAAGATATCCGATCGGAGAAGCAGCCTTATTCCGCTTCACTCGGGGAGTTTCAGCCCGCCGTGGACAAGACGATTCAAAAGATACGCGATAAAAAAATCATACAGAAGATATGGAATTTCGATTATCTCGTCTGGGAAGACAATCCTACGGAAATAAGCAACCGTCTGGGCTGGCTTCATATACCTGAAGTAATGATGGACGCCCTTCCGGGTATAAACTCGGTGGTAGACGAAGTCAGGGCCGACGGTTATACGGATGCGCTCCTGTGCGGCATGGGCGGCTCCAGTCTTGCCCCCGAGGTCATACGCGAGACCTACGGCGTAAAAGACGGCTATCTCGACGTGGCGGTCCTTGACAGCACGGATCCGGGCGCCGTTTTAGAGCAGAAAAATCGCCTCGATTTGTCAAAAACCCTCTTCATAATTTCAACCAAATCCGGGGGTACAGCCGAGACGCTGTCTTTTATGAAATATTTCTATAACGAGGTGTTGAAGGAAGTCGGCAAAAAAGAGGTCGGACGTCATTTCGTAGCCATAACTGATCCCGGCAGCAACCTTGAGAAGATCGCGAAGGAGCTTAAATTCAGAAAGACGTTCCTCAATGACCCCAATATAGGAGGCCGCTATTCCGCGCTTTCGTTTGTCGGCATTCCGCCTGCGGCATTTCAGGGAGTCGATCTGGAGACACTCCTCGGCCGCGCTATCAGGATGCTTCATAACAACGAAAGCTGCAACTGCCCTGTCGAGGGCGATCACTCGGGCGCCTGGCTCGGCGCGATCCTCGGCGAGCTGACCAAGGCGGGCCGCGATAAGGTAACCCTTGTCGCCTCCCCTCCCATAGACAGCTTCGGCTCATGGGTGGAACAGCTTATCGCAGAAAGCACCGGCAAGAACGGAAAGGGGATTCTTCCCGTTGACCGGGAGCCCCTCGCGCCGCCCGAATATTACGCGAACGACAGACTGTTCGTGTATATGAGGCTTGCTCATGACAACACCTACGATGCGGAGGTAAAGGCCCTTGAAGAGGCGGGACACCCAGTGGTTCGTATTAACCTGAAGGACATATACGATATCGGCGGGGAATTCTTCAGGTGGGAGATGGCGATTGCCGTTGCCGGAATGATAATAGGAATACATCCGTTTAACCAGCCCAACGTCGAGGCCGCGAAGGTGCTGGCCCGAAAGATGATAGCCGAATATCAAAAGAAGGGTAAGCTCCCCCGAATAAAGCCGACCCTGGAGGAGGACGGCATCACTGTCTATTCCGATTTCAAGACCGGGAGCCTTGAGGACGCCCTTAAAAAGTTCCTGTCGTTTGCGAAGAAAGGCAGGAACGAGTCCAAGGGAAGGAGCTACGTTACCTTCCAGGCTTATGTGAAGCCTTCTGACGAAACATACGACGCGCTTCAGAAGCTGCGCACCAGGATCCAGAGGCAGTACCGGATGGCGACAACGGTAGGGTTCGGACCCAGGTTTCTGCATTCCACAGGACAGCTTCACAAGGGCGACGCCGGGCACGGCTTATTCATTCAGTTTACCTCCGATATGCCCAAGGACGCGCCCATACCTGATGAGCCCGGCAAGAAAGCCTCCTCGATAAGCTTCGGCGTGCTTAAGGACGCCGCCGCGCTTGGGGACCGCCAGGCGCTCCTCGACAGAAAACGGAAGGTCATAACTTTTCATCTGGGCGAGGATGTAATAGGCGGAATAAATAGATTGACTGAAATCTTATAACCGGAATAAAAGTGATAAAAGCCATTATATTCGATCTTGACGGCACACTCGTGCAAACCGAGGCTCTAAAAGCAAAATCCTACGCGAAGGCCGCGGTTGAGCTTGACAATTCATTGACCGAAGATGAGGTCGTGGAAGCGTTTAAAGACTTTGTCGGTCTCTCGCGGAAGGAGGTTGCCCTCGGGCTTTTGAAAAGGTTTAATCTCGAAGAGCCCGCGAGCAAAAGAATGGAAGAATTTAATGTAGATAGTCCGTGGCAGGCTTTCGTCGATATCAGGATGGATAGTTATTACGCCATGATTTCAGACCCTCGGATTTTAAAGGAGCACCAGTGTCCTTATAATTTGGGACTTCTCAAGTGGGCTCGCGGAGAAGGTTATCCGACCGGTTTGGGGACGATGTCCCACAGGCGTGAGGCGTACAGGGTTCTCGACGTGCTCGGTATAAGGTCCGAATTCGATTTTATAGCGACTACTCAGGACGTAGAGCATACGAAGCCCGATCCCGAAATCTATAATCTCCTTGCCGATGAGCTCGGTGTGCCTCATTCCGGCAGTCTCGTGATAGAGGACTCGTCTTCCGGGGTCAAGGCCGCCATGGCCGCCTCTATGAACTGTATTGCCGTTACGACGGACTTCACGAGGGAGTCGGTGCATCAGATCCCCCCAAACGCCAGATTGAGAATAGTGGACTCGCCTCCCGAGCTTCTCGGAACGGCAAAAGCATTTATACATGAACTAAATTCATCGGAGGAGAAAACAGGTTGAGCGAAACCCCCGGTAAAGACCAGATAAAGCTTCAGGACAGGCTTAAAAAGGAAGCGGGAATAAGCGCCGTGGATTTTGTCGAGAGCGGGATGGTGCTCGGGCTCGGAACCGGCAGCACTACAAAGTTCGCCCTTGAGGAAATCGGTCGGAGGATAAGCGACGGCCGGTTAAAAAATATAGTAGGGATACCGAGCTCGATTGAAACGGAGAAAAGGGCAAGGGAATACGGCATCCCGGTTACGACGTTCGATGAGCGTCAGGAGCTCGATCTCACCCTGGACGGCGCGGACGAGGTGGACCCCCAGCTCAACCTTATCAAGGGAGGCGGGGGGGCGCTGCTCAGGGAAAAGGTGCTTGCTCAGTCGAGCAGGCGGAATATCATGATCGTGGATGAGAGCAAGCTCTCGCCTAGGCTCGGAACACATTGGCCGGTTCCGGTAGAGGTGATTCCGTTCGCGTGGAAGCCGGTCGCCAGTTTCCTCAAATCGCTCGGGGCCGAGCCTCAGCTTCGTATGGAGGATAAAGGCGCCCCCTATACGACGGATCAGAATAACTATATAATCGACGCCCATTTCGGGCCGATCTCTAATCTGGACGACTTAACCCTCAAGCTGGGACAGAAAGCGGGAATAGTCGAATACGGAATATTTATAGGAACCGCAAGCGAGGTTATCGTGGCTACGCCTCACGGTATCCGTTATCAGAAACGAAATGACTCGTAGAATTCTCTAAAAACCGGAGCCAAAGGTGAGTGAAAGACCATGGTAACAGTTGAACCTTCAATTTTATCCGCGGATTTTACAAAGCTGGGCGATGCCGTAAAGCAGGCTGAGGACGCTGGCGTATCCTGGATTCAAATAGACGTGATGGACGGGAGGTTTGTCCCGAACATCAATTTCGGGCCCGGCGTGGTGAGCGCTATAAGGAATATTTCTAAATTAAAACTGGATGTCCACCTTATGATCGTCGAGCCTGAAAAGTATATAAGTACATTCGCCGAGTCGGGAGCCGACCGTATAATCGTGCATCAGGAAGTATGCTTTCACCTGCACCGTGTTCTCGAGTCCATAAGAGAGCTTGGAATCGAATCGGGGGTTACTTTAAACCCGGCGACCCCTGCCTGCACCCTTGAGGATGTGCTGGAGCTTGCCGATTTTGTTCAGGTCATGGGCGTAAATCCGGGCTTCGGGGGGCAGAAGTTCATACGCAGCCAGCTGGATAAAATCCGCACCCTCCGTGAAATGCTCGACGAAAGAGGGCTCGATGTTCCGATCGGTATAGACGGGGGGGTGGATACCGGGACGGCGCCCGAGATTGTAAGGGCCGGGGCCACGGTACTCGTCGCGGGCTCGAGCGTTTATAACTCCGGAGGCACTGTAAAAGAGAACGTAAAAGCATTACTCGCCAGTGTACAGTGAAATCTATTGATGATAGGATTAGAAATTAGCAACCGAATGCACAGAACTATAAAATAAATTTTTCAGGAGGACGAAATGAAAATAGGAATGATAGGATTGGGGAAGATGGGCGGCAACATGACGGAGCGTCTTCTTCGGGACGGCCATGAAGTAGTTGTATGGAACATAACTCAGGGGCCTATAGACGAGGCCGCAAAGAAGGGCGCGATTCCCGCAGCCTCTCTTGCCGACATGGTCAAGAAATTACCCAAGCCCAAAGTGATCTGGCTCATGGTTCCCGCCGGCAAGCCGGTCGACCAGAATATTCGCGACCTGAAAAAGCTCCTCAAGAAAGGCGACGTAATAATAGACGGCGGAAACTCGGAATGGCAGGACTCTATGAAGCGGGCCAAGTCGCTCAAGCCAAGCGGCATCCATTTTGTGGATTGCGGAGTCAGCGGAGGCGTGTGGGGCCTGAAAGAAGGGTATTGTCTCATGTACGGAGGGGATAAAAAGATATGTGAATACGCAGAGCCTATATTCAAGACGCTCGCTCCTAAAAACGGATACCTTTACTGCGGCTCCGAGGGTTCGGGGCATTATGTAAAGATGGTTCACAACGGAATTGAATACGGCATGCTTCAGGCATACGCCGAAGGTTTTGCGGTTCTTGAAAGCTCACAGTTCGATCTGGATCTGAGAGCCATAAGCAAGGTATGGCAGTACGGAAGCGTTATACGCTCCTGGCTGCTCGAGCTCGCGGAGCGGGTATTCAAGGCGGATCCCACTCTCGAAGACCTCGATCCCTATGTTTGGGACAGCGGCGAGGGTCGCTGGACCGTCGAGGCGGCGATCAACCAGAACGTGCCCGCGCCCATAATAACCGCCTCTCTGATAGCGAGATTGCAGTCGAGGGATTCGGACTCTTTCTCCATGAAGACGATAGCCGCGCTCCGCAATCAGTTCGGCGGGCACGCCGTTAAAAAGAAAGACTAGCAGGAGGCTGTACTGTATTAAATGTTTCCCCTGAAGCCGGGAATTACTTATTATGCCGGGCTGTGATTAAAATAGATTTTTGAATAAGAGGAATAAATAATGGCAAACGAAAACAATTGTGTAATTGTTATTTTCGGAGCGTCCGGGGATTTGACTAAGAGAAAACTTATGCCGGCGCTTTACGCTCTGTTCCGGCAGGGCCTGCTCCCGGATAAATTCGCGGTGCTGGGCACGAGCAGGTCCCCTTATTCGGACAGCGCGTTTCGCAAGAAGATTGTAGAGGACATCATAGAGTACGCCGGCATTAAGAAGTCCGACCAAAAAGATCTCGAGCCCTTCTCAAAACATCTTTACTACCAGGCGATGGACGCTACGGATGCAAGCCATTATGACGACCTCAAGGAGAGGCTGGCGAAAATCGACAAGTCGGTAAAAACGGGGGGTAATTACATCTATTATCTCTCCACCTCCCCGAGCCTTTATACCTCGATTGCCAAAAACCTCGGGAAAAAAGGGCTGCAAAAGGAGGGAAAGGACTCCGGATGGAAGAGGATAATAATAGAAAAGCCGTTCGGCCGCGACCTCGCTTCGGCAAAGGCTCTGAATAACGACCTTCAAAAGATATTCGATGAGAATCAAATCTACAGGATAGACCATTATCTCGGCAAGGAGACTGTGCAGGACATATTCGCCCTCAGGTTCGCAAACGGCATATTCGAGCCTCTATGGAACAGGAATTATATAAACCGCGTCGAGATTACAGCCGCCGAATCGATCGGGGTCGAGGAGCGTGGAGGTTACTACGACCACTACGGAGCGATGAGGGACATGATACAGAATCACCTGCTCCAGGTTCTTGGAACGATTACCATAGAGCCCCCGGCGTTTTTCGACGCGACCCATGTCAGGAACGAAACCGTCAAAATCTTTCAGTCCCTTCGTCCCGTCGAGCCCGGGGATGTGGAAAAGTACGCTGTGAGGGGACAATACACCGAATCAAAAATCAAGGGCAGGAAGGTTCTGGGATACAGGCAGGAAAAGGATGTCGCCCCCGATTCCATGACCGAAACTTTCGTAGCTTTGAAATTATATATAGATAACTGGCGGTGGGGTGATGTGCCGTTTTACCTCCGTACGGGGAAATGTCTCCCTACTCGCGTGAGCGAAGTAGTCATCGACTTCAAGAGAACCCCCCACCATCTTTTCACCAAAGAGGAGCTGTGCGAGGCCGCTCCCAATCGGCTGATTATTAGAATTCAGCCCGATGAGGGAGTACTTCTCAGATTCGGAATGAAGAAACCGGGCACGGGGTTCGACATCAAGGAAGTCGGGATGGATTTTCATTACTCGAGTCTTGCCGATAACTACATTCCCGAAGCCTATGAGCGCCTGATACTCGACTGTATTCTCGGCGACGCGACGCACTATGCCCGCGCGGACGCTGTAGAGGCGTGCTGGAAATTTGTCGATCCGATAATAAAAGAGTGGGAAAACAACCGGGACATAAAAATGTACGGCTACCCCGCGGGCACGTGGGGTCCGAACGAAGCCGGGAGCCTGTTTAATTCTCCCGATGAGGACTGGAGATATCCTTGCAAAAACCTGGCTACGGAAGGGGAATTTTGCGAGCTGTAACAAGGTGAATACCGCGCAGATTTTTTCTGTCTCGAGGGAGTCGACATGAAGAAGGAAATTTACCTGTTCAATGACATATCCGAATTAGCGGGGCGGCTGGCCGCGGATTTTAAAAGCGCTCTTGAGAAAAAAGCCGCCTCCGGCGAGTCACTAACCGTAGCACTGTCGGGCGGTCATACGCCCAAGGCCTTTTTTGAGGTTCTCGCCCGACCGCCGTACGGTAATGAACTACCATGGGACAAGGTCGTTTTCTTCTGGGGCGACGAGCGCTGCGTCCCTCCTGACGACAGTCAGAGTAACTTTAAAATGACGAACGACGCTCTCCTCTCTCATATAGAGATACCCGGGTCAAATATCCACCGGGTTTTGGGTGAAAATCCGCCGGAGGAAGAGGCAGAACGCTACGAAGAAGAGATAGAGAAATATATTCCGTCGAATGGAAACGGTTTTCCCAGCTTCGACTGGATATTTCTCGGAATGGGCGAAGACGGGCACACCGCTTCCTTATTCCCCGGTGCGCCTGCTCTCCTGGAAAAGGACAGAGTTTGTGTCGTGGCGACCCATCCCGAGACGGGACAAAAGAGGATAAGCATTACTTTCCCCGTCATAAACAACGCAGAAAGGGTGTCCTTTCTCGTAGCCGGCGCCGGGAAAGAGCCTGTACTCAGAGATATATTGGAGAGGGGTTCTGAGCCCATTCCATATCCAGCTTCAATGGTTCATCCCGATAAAGGGGTGCTCGAATGGTATGTTGACAGGGCGGCTGCTCCTTGGCTTCTGGGTTAACGCCCCCGGGATTTTATTACGCACGTAAAAATTCCGCTCCTATTTCTTTAAAGTATTTTTTGCGCTCTCGGCTGGAAAAATCCGCCCACTCATACATACGTCTACTGGCCGTCCTGGAAAATCCTGGCAAAATTTCTCTTCTTTCTCTTTTTCCAGTGCCCGGTCTGGTAGGCGTTAGCGACGATTAAAGGCACGACCGTAGTGGCCTCGGCATAAACCATCTGTTCATAGACGGTGCTTACCTTGCCCCAGGAGGACGCTTCCTTCAGGGTGGATGAGCTGCATGCGCCGTCGCGGACATCCGCCACGGTGATTTGCACGGCGTATTTATGGACCGGCACGTCTTTCCCCAGAATCTCCGCCGCGACCACTGTATCCTGGGCGAAGTTCTTCGGCACTCCCCCGCCGACCATAAATAGGCCGCTTTCTTTGGACGCGATTTTGATCCTGGTCAGCTCCAGAAAATCCTTTGCGCTGTCTATAGAAACGTGCGAGTCGGGATTGTGCCATTGATGGTAAACCAGGCCGAAGCCCGCCGATGAGTCGGTAAATGCGGGGCAGAAAACAGGCACGTCGTTTTCGTAAGCGGCCTGGACCAGGGAGTTCTTCTTTTTCACGTTTTTGGTGAGCCACCTGCCCATCTCACGGATGAATTCGCGGGAGGAATACGGCCTGGGTTCAAGAGAATCGGCGATTTTCGCGATAGTTCCGTCGCAGACCTGTAGCTGATCCTCATCGATGAACGTGTCATATATGCGGTCGATGTAGAGTGACCTCAGCATTCCGTCGTCGATAAACGGCGTGCCTGCGTAATGCCTGAATCCGAGTGCCTCGAAAAAGTCCATATCCACAATAGAAGCTCCCGTGGCCACAATAACGTCAACCATATTATTCTCTACCATATCCACGTAGACCTGCATACAGCCGCCCGCGGAAGTGGACCCGGCCAGTGTCAGCCATACGGATGCGTTCCTGTCCCTGATGTTCATATTGAATATGTCTGCCGCCCTTGCGGTGTCTCTTGAAGAGAAAGACATCCCCCGGTAGGCGTCGATAATCTGCTTGCCGTCGATCTTCTTAATATCGATGTGCTTGACGGCTTCCCTGAGCAGTTGTTTTTTTGTCGGTTTTGCCATTTAAGGAATCCTCCCCTCCCATCCCGTATCGGAGCCGGTATGGGATTAATTTGTATTCCGCGAATTCCTTTGTCTCAAGTTCTAGCGGTTGGAAAACGAAAATATTTTATAGCTGTTTGGAATGAAGTCAAAAATTATTTCGGCTGCTGCTGGGTTACGCAATGAATCGCCCCGCCACCGTAAATAATATCGCCGCAGTCAATGCCCACCACCTTCCGTCCGGGGAAGCAGTCGCCGAGAATTCTTAATGCCTCCTCGTCATTTATGTCATTAAAAACAGGCACGAGGACGACGGTGTTGCTTATGTAGAAATTCGTATAGGAAGCGGGCGCCTTTCTCCCCTCGTCGTATCGCACGTGAGGCATCGGGAGCCTTACGATTTCAAATGGCTTGCCGTTCATATCAGCCGCCTCCGACAGGGTTTTATAGTTGGCCTGAAGAATTCCGTAATTTTCGTCGTCTTCATCGTCTTCATAACCGCAAACGATTTTATTAGGCGCACAAAAGCGGGCAAGCTCGTCAATGTGACCGTCCGTGTGGTCGTTAACGAGCCCCTCCTTGAGCCAGATCGTTTTCCGGACTCCCAGGTATTCCTTCAAATATCTTTCTATGTCCGGTTTTGTTTTTCCGGGGTTACGGTTTTCATTTAACAGGCACTGCTCCGTGGTCAGACACATCCCCTCGCCGTTGACGTCAACCGCGCCTCCCTCGAACACGGCGTCGGGCTTTTCTACGGGCAAGCTTTTCCATTCGCCGATTTTCTCCGGCAGAGCGCCGTCTATGAGCAATTCGGGGAATTTATTTCCCCAGGCGTTGAATTCCCATTTAGTAATTATGAGTTTGCCTGTGTGATCTTTAACAAAAACGGGTCCCGTATCCCTGAGCCAGACATCGGCGTAATCCGTTATATGGAAGCTCACCTTTGTCATATCCACGCCGGCACTATTGAGCATTCCTTCGCATTTCCTCCTCATTTTCTGATTCAGCACGAGTAGTTCAACGGGCTCGCTCCTATGGACGGTGCTTATGATTTCCACGAACGCGGATTCGGCTTTTCCAATCCTGTCCGGAAAGGTATCTTCATCGTAAGGCCAGGCAAGCCATACAGCAGAGTGAGGCTCCCACTCGGCGGGCATCCTGTAAGGCGGATTCTTCTGATTATTCATGACGGGCGGATTATTTTTTATTCAAAGCCTTTTTCATGTCCCCGTAATGGGTGACGTTACGGAGCTTTCCGGATTTTTCAGTCGGTTTGTCTGAAATGATCGTATCGTAGGTATCGGGCCTCCTGTTGCGTAAAAAGCCCCACCCTTCGGAATAAAAGTCGTTTAGTTCCAGATCGAGTTTCATGATTACCGTTTCTTCTCCGGTGGCTGAAGCGCGCTTTATGACCTTACCGAACGGATCGGAGATAAACGACTGTCCCCAGAATTCTATCCCGCCTTCCCGGCCGACGCGGTTTATTGCGGCCACGTACACGCTGTTCGCGATCGCGTGGCCCCTTTGTACGGTTTCCCAGGCGTCATGCCAGTCCCCTTTTTCTTCGTAGTCGACGATATTGCCTATGGCGGTCGGATAAAAGATTATCCGGGCCCCTTTCAGGCGGGCCATGCGGGCGGCTTCGGGAAACCACTGATCGAAGCAGATGAGCACGGCGAACTTCACGTTATCCACCTGAAAAACCTTGTAACCCGATTGTCCCTCCTCAAAATACTCCTTTTCATAAAAGCCCGGGTCGTGAGGGATATGGACTTTATTGTACCGGCCCAGGAGCTTTCCGTTCTTGTCGATAACCGCCGCCGTGTTGAAATATTTGCCGTTCCTTTTCTCGTAGAACGGAACCACTATTGCCACGCCGTATTTTTTAGCCGCTTTTCTCATTTCGCTCACGGTGAAGCCCCTCTGGCTTTCCGCGTAGTCGTCCTTATTCTTGTTTTCCCACTGAGGGAAATAGGGGGTCTGGAACAGCTCCTGCAGGGCGACAATCCGGGCGCCTTTCCTGGCCGCCCGCTCTATCATCTTAACGGTTTTCGCCACGTTTGACCGAATGTCTTCGGAAACTTTGGTTTGAACGAGCGCGATAGTAATGGAATTATTGGAATTCATGTTCTGGTGTGAATAGTTTACAAGTTGCTTGAAATATTGGCAATAAGAACCCCTGATCACGGCGGCGCATTTAAGCGGTGCCCCTGATTCCGTCCGTCGCCGGCTCCGGAATTACCGCGCCGGGGATTCACTCAAGCCATATATACCTAGCTATAAAGAGAACCGCGAAAAGGTACAGGAGCCAGTGCACCCTTTTACCCTTTCCGCTCACTACTTTTAAGAGTACGTACGAGATTACTCCGAAAGAGATGCCTTCGGTTATGCTGAACGCAAGCGGCATGATTACGAGGGTGAGAAACGCCGGGATTCCCTCCGTATAATCGTCCCACTCGATATTGACGATATTTTTGAACATCATGCTTCCCACGATAATCAAGGCAGGGGCTATGACCGGATAAAGCGTCAAGCCTCCGCCCGCCTCGTAACCGGCGCCTATCATCCGTACGAGCGGACTGAAAAATATTGCGAGCAGGAACAGTACGGCGACCACGATTCCCGTAAGCCCCGTCCTTCCGCCCGCCGAAATCCCCGAAGCGCTCTCTATGTAGCTTGTGACGGTGGATGTGCCGAGGAGCGCTCCTCCGCTCGTGGCGATCGCGTCCGACAATAGAGCCTGTCTCGCCTTGGGCAGCTTACCTTCTTTCATCAGGCCTCCCTGCTGGCTTACGCCTATGAGGGTGCCCACGCTGTCGAACAGGTCTAAAAAGAGAAAAACGAAAATAACAGTTATCAGGTGCGGGTCTTTAAATATATTAGGGATGCTGAGCTTTAAAAAAGTGGGAGCGATCGAAGGAGGGGCGGACAGCACCCCTTGAAATTCGATTATTCCTGTCAGAAGCCCCGCCGCGGCCGCCGCCACAATTCCGATCAATATCGCTCCTCTCATCCTGAGCGCAAATAACACGGCCATTACTACAATCCCGAGTATGGATATCAGGGTCGGAGTGGATTTGAGGTCGCCAAGGGTTACGTATGTCACGGGGTGCCCGACTACTATTCCCGACCATTCAAATCCCACAAGCGCGATTAGCAGCCCTATACCGACCGGTATTCCGTTTTTGAGGCACCCGGGAAGCACGTTCATCAGGGTTTCCCTCAGGCCGACTGTGGAAAGCAGTATAAATACCAGCCCCGCTATAAAAACCGCGCCGAGCGCGTGCTGCCACGAATATCCCAGCGTCAAAACCACTATGTACGAGAAATAGAAGTTGTGCCCCATCGCCGGGGCCTGGGCTATAGGGTAATTTGCCAGAAGCGCCATCAGAACAGTTCCGAGTGCACTCGACACACAGGTCGCCACCATTACCGCGCCCGGGTCCATCCCAGCCGCCCCGAGCACCGCGGGCTGAACGAATATAATGTACGACATCGTCATGAATGTCGTTATTCCCGCTACCGTTTCCCGCCCTGCGCTTGTCCCTAGTTCTTTTAGATTGAATAATCTTTCGAGCATAGTCGGATAAATTCAACTTGTCATTATCACACGCTTGCGAGTATATTGTCAATCACGAATACGAAGTATAATTAGTCCGAATTTGCACGGCATTATAATTCGGAACGAGAGTCGGGAGCTTACGTAAGGGGATCATGCCTGAATATCTGGATTTTCTGATTCTTTTCGGTGTCGGTATTGTTGCCGGAGTGATTAACGTGATGGCGGGCGGAGGTTCGAGCCTTACACTTCCCGCTCTCATCTTCATCGGGCTCGACAGCGCAGCCGCAAACGGGACCAACCGGATAGGTATATTGATTCAAAGCGTTTCCGCTACCCTGTCCTTCCGGAAAGAAAATATCTCAGGGACCAGGCTCGGGTTGAGGCTCGCCGCACTGACGCTTCCCGGGGCTGTCCTGGGCGCGCTCGTTGCTGTACGCATCGAAGACCTGTGGTTCGAGCGTATTCTCGGAATCGTAATGATAGGGGTGATCGTATCGATGTTTATTCCCCATACTAAATATGACATTACTACAGAGGAAGGGAGAAAGACCTGGCTTGTTTACCCCGTGATGTTCGCTGTAGGTTTCTACGGCGGGTTTATACAGGTAGGTGTCGGGTTTTTAATAATGGCCGCGCTCTACCATTTGCTCAGGATGAATCTCGTCTTCGTAAATATGCACAAGGTATTCATCACGATGATATTTACCGTCCCGGCGCTCCTGATATTCATATTGACCGATAACGTGAGCTGGGTTCTGGGGCTTGTTCTCGCGGCCGGAAACGCGCTGGGCGCCTGGTGGGCCGCCCGCCTCTCGGTCAGGGGAGGCGAGAAAATCATACGTTATGTTCTGGTCGTGGCCATCTTTATTATTTCTCTAAAGCTGCTGGGGCTGTTTTAAAATATCCGGAATCCAAAAAGATGCTTGTGGCTGGCTTGACGAAACTATCACCCGATTGATGTATGTTTTCAGTAAATGATATTCGTCTTGTCATAATTTCAGAAGCTTGACAGTTACAGATCAGAAATATATTGTAGAATCTAAAGATAGCCCGCTTTAAACAATTTGAGGGAGCATTGTAATCTTCAGATCAATTTCCAAATCATTATTAATACTAACGGTATTCAATATAATTGGCTTTATATGTCTAAACGCTACAGTCTCTTACGGTCAAAAACCGTTGGTACTGCTTACGGATGATGAAGCTAAAAATCTTAGATTCGCGGACTCGGAATGGGAAAAGGAAAATATACGAAATGATCATCGGGCTTTATCTTCCGGTCCGAGCATCATAATAGAAGAACCGGATGTCATTAAGACAGATAAAGGACCGACAATTATTGCAATAGACCCGGCAGATATATTTGTGCTTTTCAAAGGGAATAATTCAACATTGGATTTAAATTCACTCGATGTCTGGGCTGAGAAGTATTTTTTAAAAATAAATGTAACCAGCAGAGTAAAACAATATATAAAGAAAAATAAAGAGGGCGCTGAATTGCATGCCGAGTCCGTTCATATCCCTCACGGTAAATATAAGATAGGCTTTAGGATATCGGATATGAATGGTCAGGAAACAACGGGAAAGTATCTTCTAAAAGTTGAATAACAATTAAACCCATTATTGTTGGTCTGAAGAAGTATATTAAATTTGTCACTCCATACTGATCATCGTTAAAAATTTCGGTGTCAACATCCTCAGCTTTTATGTGCTCAGACGACAGATAATCATATTATCTCCTCGAATACGTACTTTCTATCTTAAACCTCTTCGTCACGGAAAGATTCGCGTATTCTTATGAATACGAATATGGAAATAAGCGCCGCGGCAACCAGATAATAGCTCGGGGAAATTTTGCTCCCGGTCGCTTCTATAAGATATGTAGCAACAAAAGGAGCCGTCCCTCCGAACACCGCAAAACCTACGTTGTATCCTATGGAGACCGCGCTCATGCGAACTTTCGTGGGAAAAAGCTCGACCATCATAGCCCCGAAAGGCCCGAACACCATTGAAAGTCCGAGGGCGAAAACAAGCTGTGAGAGCATGTCGTATATTATGTGGCCTTTGGTTAGCACTATGAAAAGGGGGATTGCAAATATTGCGATTATTAAACACCCGCCGATTAAAAGCGGCTTTCTCCCGATCTTGTCCGATAAAAGCCCCATAAAAGGGGTGAGTACCATCAAGGCAACCATGCTTATCGTGTTAATATCGAGAGCGGAAGATAGAAGCACGTGGGTCTCTGTAGAAAGGAACGTAGTCATGTAAACAAAAATCAGATAAAAATTGATCGACCCAACACAAGTCGCTCCGACTACAGTCAGTATCTCCTTCCAGTGATTATGTACCGCGTCCCTTATCGGCCTCTCCGAAAGCTGTCCGGATTCTTTGAGACGCTTGAATGTGGGTGATTCGTCGAGTCCGCTTCTCAAATAAAGCCCTATTAAACCTATTACGATTCCGAGGAAAAATGGAAGCCGCCAACCGAAGCTGTGAACCTCCTCCTGCGTGAGTATATTCGTGACCAGGGAAGCTATGGCTGAGCCGAGGAGAATTCCGCCCAAGAGACTGAACACGGTCCAGCTGCTGTAAAAGCCTCTCCGTCCGGGCGGGTAAGGAGCATGTTCGACAACAAAGGATATAGAGCCCGTGAATTCACCGCCCACTGATACGCCCTGTATCAGCCTTATAAGCGTCATAAGAATCGGTGCCAGTATACCTACTTCCGCATGGGTCGGAAGGACCCCGATTAGGGTTGTGGGTACCGCCATCATGATGACCGAGATTT
This sequence comes from Deltaproteobacteria bacterium, assembly GCA_040223695.1. NCBI lineage: Bacteria > Pseudomonadati > Myxococcota > Myxococcia > Deltaproteobacteria bacterium. The sequence goes on along the minus strand of JAVKFU010000013.1, from coordinate 13,807 downwards.
CAAGCGCCCTTTTTCTCCCCAGCCTGTCCCCCAATATGCCGAAAATAACCGAGCCTACAGGGCGCATGAAGAATCCGACGGCAAATACTCCGAATGTAGCTAAAAGAGAGCTTATCTGGTCATCCGAAGGGAAGAACAGCTTGGCGATGATCGGCGCAAAAAAGCCGTAGAGGGCAAAATCGTACCATTCAAGCACATTGCCCACACAACCAGCAATAACATTCCTCATCCCGCTTTCGGAAGCGCCGTTTTTACCCACGGTGTCCTCCTTTAATAGAAGCCGGCTAGTTAATTATGTTGTATATACATTCGTACCCTATCATTTATTGTTAAATTTTTGTAGATATATTTGTTCAATTTAATTTTTGCCGAATATTGAGTTATCTTCATAAACTGTATTTATAATTACAACAAATGAAATTTGATGAATCCGGAGCCGGCAATGAGATTTCCCGAGATAGTCGAAGCCATACGTAATACCGAAACGGAGTCCCCCCTCGTGATCGCGTTAGACGGCACAATAGGTAGCGGCAAGAGCTACGAAGCCGAGAAACTGCATGAAGCCCTTGGCCGTGATTCGATGTTGATGACTATGGATTTATTCGTTTGCGTGAAAAGAGCCGAGTGGGACGAACGGATCGAGCATGGGAAAATAGATTTGCGTGCATGGTATGATCTTGAAAAGGTCAACGAAACCCTTAGGTCGGTAAAAGAGGGGAGGCAATTTAGACTTTCCGGCCTATATAATCTTTCCACCGGCGGCATCGACTCAGAGATCGAAATTGATGCCCGCAATTGCAAATATTTTATCCTCGAAGGGTTATTTTCCTGCGATGACGAATTAGCCGGATTTGTCGACTTAATAGTGTTCATTAATGTCCCGTGGGAGGTTGCGCTCAAGAGGGCCGAAGCGAGGGACCATGCGGCTAGACACTTAAACCACAGGGGATGGCTCGAGAAAAAGAAGATATATTTTGACGGCTATTTACCCTATCTCGAACAACACAAAAAAAGAGCAGACCTGATTCTCGACCCCGATTGAAACCCTAGGCCTTAAAATCCGGCTCTTCCTTCCCCAGATAAACGGACATCGCACCGCCTTCGACGAAAATGGTCTGTCCCGTTATGTATTCCGCCTCATCGGTGGCGAACATGACGGCGGGCGGTACAATATCCTCCGGTTTCCCCCTTCTTCCTTCGGGGATTCCCGTCGTCATGTATTCGTCGTACTCTGGATTTGCTGATGCGGACAGCGGAGTTATAGTCGAGCCCGGACCGATACAGTTTACGGTAATTCCGTAATGGGCCAGATCTACAGCCATTACTCTTGTCACGTTGATTAGCGCTCCCTTGGCGGCGTGGTAAGCGATTGAAACCGGGTGCATATCCATTGCCCCCGCCACGGAGCCGATATTTATTATCCTTCCGGGAGACCCCTGCTTGATGAGCTGATTGGCGAAGCTCTGAGACAGAAAAAAAGCGCTTTTCAGGTTAATATCCATCATTTTGTCCCAGTTCTCGGGTGTTACGTCGAAGACAGTCTCGCGTCTCGCGTACCCGGCGTCGTTTACAAGAATGTCCACCCTGCCGAACGCTTCCAAAGTTTTGTCAATGAGTTCCCCATGCTTTTCCAGGTCCGAGACGTCGAGCGTATAATATATGCCCTCGCCGCCCATGTCCTCTATTTCCTTAACGACCTCCCTGCACGGTTCCTCGTGTAGTGCGGCTATGGCTACCTTGGCTCCCTCCTTTACGTATCCGAGGGTTATCGCGCGCCCTATTCCCGAAGACCCCCCTGTAATAATAGCCACTTTGTCTTTCAGTCTCATAGATAACCTCCGCTTGTGAAATGTAGAATCGGTCTCTTCGCGGGTTTATGATAATTAATCCGACTCTACGCGCTTCACTCATTTTAAACCAAGATTGATTAATATTAAATAAGCGCTGGGGATGTGAATCAGAACCATTTTTGAAACAAGCTTTAGGGCAATCACTTTATGTTCGTGGGAATAAAAGGGGCGAATAAGGTGTCGGAATTACTTGAAAAATTCGATAAGGAAATTGAAAGGCCTTCATATTTAATTGGTCTTAAATATCGCCGCTCGTGCTTCCAGCATTGATGCTCTGTAGTCTTCCGCCCATATTATGAAGATGCTGAGGAAACAGTTATTATTTAAAAAGGTATTTATATGCGAGTAATTGTAGCCAAGCCGAGGGGATTTTGTGCCGGTGTTGACCGCGCAATCGATATTGTGGAGCGCGCCCTTGAGATGTACGGTCCCCCGATCTATGTGCGTCACGCCATTGTTCACAACAAGCGTGTTGTCGAGTCGCTCAAGGCGAAGGGAGTTAAGTTCGTCGAGGAGCTGAGCGAGATAAAGGACAAAGGGGCAAAGGTTATATTCAGCGCCCACGGCGTGAGTCCGGCGGTCTGGAGTGAAGCACAGAGGGACGGTCTGGAGGTAGTCGACGCAGTGTGCCCGCTCGTTACAAAGGTGCATAACGAGGTCAAGCATTACGCCGATATTGGGTACACGATTATTTTAATCGGTCACAGAAACCATGTCGAAGTCATAGGCACGAGCGGCGAGGCTCCCGAAAAAGTAGTTGTCGTCGAATCGGTTGAAGAAGCCGAACGTATCACGCTTGCAGACCCGGACAAAGTGGCGTACGTCACGCAGACGACTTTGAGTGTGAATGATACAAGAGATATTCTTCAAGTACTCAAGCGGAGGTTCCCGAATATAGTAAGTCCGTCCAAGCTCGACATTTGCTATGCTACTCAGAACAGGCAGGACGCCGTCAAGGCGCTTGCCAGGCTTGCGGATATAATATTTATAATGGGCTCGCCCGAAAGCTCGAATTCCAATCGATTGGTCGAGGTAGCGAAGGCGAGCGGTGTGAAAAAAGCTTACTTGATCGAAGGTGCCCGGGATCTGGACAGGGATATGTTCTCTGAAAACATGGTCGTCGGTCTCAGCTCAGGCGCCTCCACTCCCGAAACAGTAGTGCTTGAGGTAATTTCGCGCCTCAGGGACTTCGGGGCCGAAGACGTTCAGGAGCTCGACGGCAAGGAAGAGAATACAAGGTTCCCGTTTCCCGATTCCATACAATTTAAAAGCGCTTCGATCGAGCAGTGACATCTTTTTTCGGTAATCCTGTCGAATCAATGCCGTCAATACTCATGCAGACCCCGGTCGGTAAAAGACGGTCTGTAATAACTCTGATTTCTGTATTGTGTTTTCCTGGTCCAATCTTTTAGGCAAGATGTTCGGCAAAAATTTATTCGCTTATGATTTCTTTGAGCCTCCCTGTTTCGACCTCAAAAAGAAATCCGTAAATCGTTACATCCCCTGGAACCAGAGGGTGATTTCTGATACGCCGCACGTCGTCTTTAACGCTTTGGGTTCTATCAGAGATTGTAAGCCAGTTTATAAAATCTCCCTCCCCGCTGTCGGAAGTGTCCCTCATGAGTTTGCACACTTCTTCATTGCTGAAGTTCTCCTGGCCGCAATCGGTGTGATGTACGACAAGCCACTCATTTGTCCCAAGCAACCTGCTGGAGAGAACGAGAGAGCGTATGGCGTCATCGCTTGCCCTCCCTCCGGCGTTTCTGATTATATGGGCGTCGCCCTTTTTTAAGCCTGCGAATCTCAAGGGGTCGATACGTGTGTCCATACAAGTAAGTATTGCCAGTCTCCTCGCGGGCTTGATACCGGGTATAGCTTTCTTATTGTACTCTTTGGAGTACTCCTCGTTAGCGTCTAAAATCCGTTTGATATTTTCGCTCACTTGCACCTTCTCCCTGTCGTGGATTAGAGTACGTTTATTTTAAACAGAAATATTTGAAAGTCAGGAGTAGTGCCCTTGGAATGATATTAATTCAAAAACTCTCTTAAAACCCTGCCCTTATCCGAATCCGCCAGTTTATTCAGGGCTTCTTTTTCAATCTGCCTTATCCGTTCCCTGCTCAGACCGTATTTGTTCGCGATCTGCTCCAGCTTGTGGTCATCGTCGTAGTCGATGCCGAATCTCATTTTCACAATATCCCTCTCCCTCTCTGATAAAACGTCGAGAGAGTCTCTGACCCCTTCCGTAATAGATTTCATTGCCAGATAGTATTCGGCGCGTTTGGCATTCGGGTCCGAGGTAATATCGAGGTACGTCTTGGAGTCTTCCCCTCCCGATGAGAGTTCAAGCGGTACGGTCATGTCCCCTCCCTTCAGTATGGTGGTTACGGCGTCCAAGGGAAGATCCGCTTCTTCCGCTATTTCCCGGGGATAAACCGGTTTGTCGCTGTTAAGCTCGAGTTTAGCCTTGGCTCTATATATCTTTGCCGACAGCTCCTGCAGATATACCGGTATGTGTATAACCTGCGTTTGCTCCATTACCGCTCTTGACAGCGACTGGTGGATCCACCATGAAGCGTAGGTGGAGAATTTAAAGCCCTTTGTATGATCGAATTTCATAACCGCTTTCATCAGTCCGATATTCCCCTCCTGAATCAGATCGCCCAGGGGTAAACCCCTTCCGGTGTATCTATTCGCCAGTTCGATAACAAGTCTCAGATTGGATTTAATAAACTTGTCCTGATATTTTTGCGATTTCGCGTTAAACGAGCGTAAAAGCGCGTCCAGCATGTCCCTGTCTCTTCCGGAAAGTGGCTCTCTTTTCCGGGACTTTGAATTCGTTATTCGGGCTATGCTCTCCGCCTTATGCTCACAGAGCTTAATTTTTGCAGCGAGCACAACTTCGTCACGTCTTGTGAGAAGCTTCTCCTCATTCAGGTCTTTAAAGTATGCAAATAATAATCTGTAATGAGGATCGGGATTCTCTTTATTTTTCCTGCCGTTTTTCTTGCCTGACTTAGCGGTGGGTTCATCAGCGGCGAACTCGTCTCTGTCCGGCCCGGAATCAAATTCCTCCTCCGGTTCATTAAATGAATTTAAACCCGGGCTTAAATGATCACTTTCTTCTCTATAGATTAATTGTTTAAGCTTCATTTATAAATACCCTCAAGCAGCTACTAATATTTAGCGCCCCTAATATTTAGGACTCCTAAGTAATTATAACAAAAAATTTTAACTTTTCAATTAGTGTTTTTTATAATGCGGACATTCCTTGCAAATATCCTCTTCGCCGAGCACTATATGAAGATTTTCGCAATAATGAGGTTTCATTTCTCCGACGTTCCTGTCTCTTTGGAAGAAACAGCAGTCAGTGCAGATATCCCCTGTGAATATGAGCCCTCTTTCGACAAGCTTTTCCGAGATTCTGAGCAGCAGTTCTTCCAGAACCTTTTGCTCTTTGGGTTTGAATTCACTTATTATCTCCTCAATTTCGTTACCTATATCTTCGACCATGCCAACCACTCTCGTGCCATCCGGAGTCAAAGATATATGAACCTTCCTTCTATCTTCGGGGTCCCTGGTTCTCAATATCAGATTTTTCTTCTCGAGTGAATCTATTACGCCGCTTGTGGTTGCGGGTGTGCAGGTCAGATACTTTGCGATGTTGCCGATAGTGATAGCATCGCTTCTCGTATAATTTATGAATAATAGAGACTTAACCTGGGCGGGAGTGAGGTGTTCGAGCCTGCTTTTATCCCAGAAAATATTCCTTACGGCCTGACCGATATGGAACAATGTCCTTGTTATCTGCCCGCCGATATTGTTTTGTCTGTACACAGGATCAAAAATTGACATCTATTTACCCTGTATTTAGGTTACCTAAATATTTGTAAATTTCACACTCGCGGGGGACGAATCGGGCTGGTCACGACTTTCGGGGTACAAATATTCTGTTACTCGGATCTTTTATCGGCGGTCTCTTTGCCGAATATTTCCTTAGCATGTTGATAGGATTCAATCGTCCCTATATCGACTGCTTCTCCGGGGTTGTAAAATGCGTACACCTTTTCCCTCTGCACCAGATACGAGATGAAGAGACCGATTTCATCCCCGGCGTCAGGCCGGATGAGGTACCCGGCTGTAAGCTCAAGCGCTTCGGGCGCGAGAAAATAAATCGCCGGACAGGCCAGGTTCGAGGGAGGCTTTGCCGGCTTTTCATGAAATGCCGAAACTCGTTTATCTGGGCCCATTTCAAGAACGCCGGTTCTTTTAATCCTCTCCCTGTCATCCGTCGGTACGGCGAATACGTAGCTTCTGCGGTCGTCGAGAAATTTCTCCCAGTAGGGCTCAAGAGAGAAGCGGAAAATGTTATCGCCCGCCGCAACAAGGGCCCCCGTCTTGTCACGAATTCTGTCTAATAAGAAGCCCAGGTCGCCCACAGCCCCCAGGCGGTCCTCCGGGTTCTCGACCCCGTCATTATATACGTGGAGGCTTATTCCCCGCTCCGTTATCTCGGCGTCCTTTTTTTCTCCCCAGGATAAAAAGTCATGGAAGAAACGTTTATTGGTAACAACGTATATTGAATCGAGATCTCTCAGACCCGCAATCCGGTCTATTAGATAATCCAGGGCCGGCCGGCCTCCTACGTCGAGCAGGGGCTTGGGAAAATTCTTCGTAAGCGGATACATCCTTGTGGCAAAACCCGCGCAGAGCAATATTGCGATCATAACAGCCTTAGCCCGTCGTCAGTTTCCGCAAAATATACGGCGGCGCTTTCCCCGCTTTCGGGATATTTGCTTTTGTATCGTTCAAGAATGCTCTCGGCGGAAGCTTCCGAAAAATCCCTCCTTACAAAAGCCGTGAGCGAGCCTCCATAGCCCCCGCCGTTCAGCCTGCTTCCGTAAACGCCCCCCGCCGAATTTAATATCTCCTGAAGAGTTTCAAGCTCGGGACTCCCGGTTTCGTAGTTTATAAACGAGCTTTCGCATGATTCGTCCATCAATTTTCCGAATGCCTCTATATCCCCGCCGTCCCACGCCTCAATCCCCTTTTTCACGCGCCCGGCTTCGGTAAAATAGTGCGCTGCCCTTTTTCTCAAATCCTCGGGAAGTTTGCCGGATTTTTCAACGAATACTCTCTCGGGCACATCGGATAGAATCCCGGCTGCCCTCAATCCGGCCATAATACCCAGAAACCCGGCTGCTTTTCTGCATTCCTCGACGCGCGTGTTAAAGCCGGAGGACGTAAGCTCTCGGGGCACACCTGAATAAACGATGAGTATCTTAAAGTCCCCGCAATCCTCCGGCTTCGGATGCGCCGTCGTTTCTCCTGTACGCGTGTCTATATGAAGAAGATTGTCCTTTTTGCCGTAAACGATCGAGGCTTGATCGAGTATTCCGTTTTCAAGTCTCAGGTAGTCGTTCTCTATTCTCCGGTCAAGCTCAACGTATTCTTCACGGGAGAGTGACAGGCCGTTAACCTCTGCGAGCGCTCTCAGGTACGCGAGTCCGACCGACGCCGAAGAGCTGAGCCCGCACGCGGGCAGTGCGCCGCTCAAAGCCCCTGTAAATCCACGTTCGATATCCATAGATTCGCCCGGAACCTTCGCCGCGCCCATGGCGTACCTTCCCCAATCGTCTTTCCGCGGAGTCTTTATATTTTCTATGCCAAATTCGACTACTCCCGGATAGTTCATGCTGTAGAGTCGTATCTTTTTCTCTCTATTCGGAATAAACGCCAGAATGGTGCGCGCGTTTATAGTCATGCCCAGCACAGGGCCTCCCTGATGATCCACGTGCGCGCCGAGAGGAGAGATCCTGTAGGGAGAGACCGCGATTTTGAGGTCGGACTTGCTAAAAGTTTCCCGTCTTTTTAAATAGGCGGTTATTCGATCTACATGTTCGGGTAAGGAGATGAAATCCATTATGAATTTTTCTCCGGGCCTGTGCGAGCTAATCCGCCAATAGAGAAAAGCGGTGTATCTCGTTTTGCAGCTGGTAGAGATTATAGTAAATGCCTTTTTTCTTAAGCAGGCCCGCGTGTGTGCCGATTTCCGAAATCCCCCCTTTATGTATAACCATTATCCTGTCGGCGTGTCTTACGTTCGAAAGCCTGTGAGCGATTATTAACGTAGTCCTCTCGTGTGTTTCGTTTCTGAGCGCGTTTTGAACCTCCCTCTCGATCCTCGCGTCTATGTTGGAGGTCGCCTCGTCCAGTATAAGGAAATTCGCGTCTTTGGAAAACGCCTGCCCGAGAGATACAAGCTGCTTTTCCCCCGATGATTTGTTACTGCCGTTACCGGTGAGCTCATCTATATTTACACCGCGTGAGGGCCCGCCGGAATCGGAGTCCGATACATTCTTTGCGAACAAGAAGAGGTCCTGGAATACCGCCGATATATTCCTCCTTAAAAATTCGGGGCTTAAGTCCTTAATGTCCACCCCGTCGAAAAGTATTCGCCCCCTCTGAGCGTCATAGAACCTCAGAATCAGATTGACTATTGTCGTTTTACCGGATCCCGTAAGTCCCACGAGCGCAACGGTCTCTCCCGGCTCGATCTTAAACGACACGTCCTTCAATACCCATTCCTTGTCGTTGTATGAAAACCATACGTTTTTAAATTCGAGTCTTCCCCGCACATCAGACTCTTTTATACCCTCCCGCTGCTCCGGCACAACGGTCACAAGGTCGTAAAGGTTTTCCGATGCCACTGAGGCGGACTGAAATATGTTATATCTCTCAGCGAGCTCCATAATGGGCCTGAACAGCATCCTCACATAGTATAGGTACGCGATGAGGGCTCCGAGCGTAAGATCAAGCCTCATGACTTTAAGCCCGCCGTACCAGAGAATAAAAGCTACGGTAAATACGCTCGTGAATTCTATAAACGGTCTGAATGTAGCGTATACCCATAGCTGGTCCATATTGGCCCTGAAGTTCTCGCTGTTCGTTTCCTTGAACTTCTCGAAGTTCTCCATCTCTCTGTTGTAGAGTTTTATGAGCACAATCCCTCTTACGCTTTCCTGAACGAAAGCGTTCAGCTTGGCGATGGAACGCCTAACGTCCCTGTAAACCGTCTTGAGCTTCATTCTGAACATGACGGCAAAGAGAAACATGAGCACCGTGAAGAGAGCGACGAATAACGTGAGACTTTTATTCATATAAAACATGACTATAAAAACGCCTAAAACCACGAGCACATCCTTGAAGAACTGTACCGTTACAGATGTGTACATTTCGTTTATGGCGTTTACGTCGTTCGTAACTCTTGTTGTCAGTCGTCCCACGGGGTTCTTATCGAAAAAGCTCTGGGGAAGGCTGAGTATGTGCGAAAATACGTCTGTCCTCATCCTATGCATAATCTTGTGGCCGGAATAGTTAAGAAGGTAGGTGAAAAGGGAGCTGAAGATAAATATTCCGACGAGACACAGGAATAAAACCGCCGCAAGTTTAATTACTTCGCTTATCTCGTCTCCCCTGATTAACAGGAGGTCTTTCCGGCTCAACTGATCGAGGGAATCGTAGCTTGCGTAATAGACGCTGCCGGTCTTTTTAAATACGTCCGGGCTTGCGTTAATTATTCCCGTCACCCTGCCGGACTTCGCCCCTTCGAATTCGTCCGGATCGATGACCAGATATCTCTCCTCGGTCACCATGCCGAGCTTCTCTAGATTATGTCTGTCCGTCGAGTCCAGTTCGGACATATCGACAAGGTATGAATCTTCGCCGAGAGGTACGATCAGGGACGCATAGTTCTCTTTGAGGTTTTGTTCGAACTTTATATCCGTATCGTTGTCTTCGAAGCGGGCTATTCTCCAGGAGGGATATATGTATTTATCGACAGCGATTTTAGCGATATAGGGCACCGAAAGCTCGAGCAGGGCCGTGAGCACCATAAACAACAGCGCGAGGGCCATAAAAAAGCGGTAGGGGCCGGTAAAGCTGTAAAGCCATTTTATGATCTTGAGATCATAAGTTTTCTTTCCCTTTCTGGATTCCTCGCTGTCCATTAAAGCCACTGTAAATTCTCCCTGAATACAGTTGATGTTGCTCTGCTTACGGCCGGAAACTGTTGAACGGTTATTCTATTTTGATAACTAATAAAATCTACCCCGGAATTCACGTTGTAATGAAATTTATGTCCAGTAGTATAATTCTATTGACTCGTTGTAGAAAATCAAAGTTTTGCTGAGGCTGCAACGTATTACAGGGTTGTCATGACTCAATCGATCAAAGGGAGAACGCGATGATTAAGCATATAGTGATGTGGAAGCTCAAGGATTTTGCCCGAGGAGCCGACAGGGAGGAGAACACGAAGAAACTGAAGGAGTCGCTTGAAGCGCTCGAAGGTGTTATCGAAGAGGTAAAGGCAATTGAGGTGGGACTCAATCTAAACCCGTCTCCGGCGGCTTTCGATGTCGTCCTTTATTCCGAGTTCGAGAGCAGGGAAGGCCTCGAAGCATATCAAAAACATCCCGAGCATATGAAGATAGTCGATTTTGTCGGCGAGATACGTTCCGAAAGGGCCGTCGTGGATTACGAGATTTAATTAACCCGACTTTTGAGAATCCTGAACCATTCCCTTGCCCCTTATATATTTCGGGCGGCTTGTGGAGAAGGGGTTCAAATCCAGTGTGGATGTTTCCCCCTCCCTCAGCATAAAGCCGCCGAGCGACCCTATCATTGCCGCGTTATCCGTACAGTACACGGGCGACGGTATAAATAGTGAAATGCCCTCCTCCTGAAACCTTTCCTTTGCCAATGTCCTCAGCCTCGAATTGCAGGCGACGCCCCCTGAGAGGACCGCGGCTTTCACGCCGTACTCCATAGCGGCTAAGAGAGTCTTGTCAACTAGCGTTTCCACTATGGCTTCCTGATAACCGGCGCATATGTCTTTCATCTGCCGCTCATCCGGCTCGGGATGCTTTTTCAGGTAATAGACGAGAGAGGTTTTTACTCCGCTGAAGCTGAAGTCAGACGAGGAGGAGTTTTTAAACGGCCTCGGGAATGATACCGCCTCCCTGTCCCCGTCCTTCGCGAGTCTGTCGATAGCCACCCCTCCGGGGTACTCAAGCCCCAGGAGCTTCGCCGCCTTATCGAAAGCCTCCCCCGCGGCGTCGTCCCTCGTCTTTCCGAGGAGCTTGAAATCCGTATAGCCCTCTACGAGGTAAAGGCTGGTATGCCCTCCCGAAACAACGAGCCCGACATAGGGGAACTCAACTTCATTCTCCAGGTGCACGGCCGAAAGGTGAGCCTCCAGGTGGTTCACTCCGATGAGCGGCTTTCCCGTCCCGTACGCCATTGCCTTGGCCGTTGATAATCCGACCATCAGGGAGCCGATTAGCCCGGGGCCGTTCGTAACGGCGATGCCGTCAAGCTCCCCGGCGTCTATACCCGCCTCGGTAATGGCTTTTTTTATTACGGGCAGAATCAGCTCCACATGTTTTCTCGAGGCGATTTCCGGTACGACTCCCCCGTATTCTTTGTGAATGTCGATCTGGGAAGCAACCACGTTGGATAGGGCTTTTTTCCCTCCCTCTATAACCGCCGCCGCCGTTTCGTCGCAAGATGTCTCTATTCCCAGCACTAAATCCCGCATGCACAGTATTTTACAGCACCAGAGGGCGTTCACAAATCAGGACTTTCATTGCGCTTTCCGTCCGTTACTTTTATAATATCTGTTAGGGTCGAATTAAAGACGCCGGATTAATCTTTAAAAGGGAGTTTCTATTCTATGGGAATAACCACCAAGCGGGAAAGAATTCCCGGCACGGCAGTCATTACGCGCGAGCCTTTTCCCAATTCCAGAAAAATTTACCTTAAGGGGAAGATTCACGATATAGAAGTCGCGATGAGGGAGATAGAGGTCGAGGATTCGGCACCCATGTTCGGCGGTGCGGGAGAGTCGGTGAAAAACCTGTCCGTAACAGTTTACGATACCAGCGGTCCCTATACCGATCCGGATACCGAAATAGATGTTTTGAAAGGTTTGCGTCCGCTTAGAGATGAATGGATTCAGGCCCGCGGCGATGTCGAGCAGCTTGGGGATTTCACCTCCCGGTTCGCGAGGGGCGAGGAAAGTAATTCCAGAATCAGGAGCATCAAATTCACCAACACGAGAAAACCGCTCAGGGCAAAGCCGGGCTCAAACGTATCGCAGATGCACTACGCAAGGAAAGGCGTCATAACGCCGGAGATGGAATACATAGCCATAAGGGAGAATCAGCGCATAGATGAGCTCAGGGAAAGCCTTGGCGACCTGGCCGTATATCACAGGGGGGAGAGCTTCGGAGCGAACATCCCCGGGTCCCATATCACGCCCGAGTTCGTAAGAAAAGAGGTCGCCGAAGGAAGGGCGATTATACCGTGCAATATTAACCATCCGGAAACGGAGCCTATGGCGATAGGCAGAAATTTTCTTGTCAAGATAAACGCCAATATAGGGAATTCAGCCGTGACCTCCAGTATAGAGGAGGAGGTCGAAAAGGCCGTGTGGGCCTGCAGGTGGGGGGCCGACACGATTATGGACCTCTCGACGGGAAAGAATATACACGAGACGAGGGAATGGGTAATAAGGAATTCCCCCGTGCCCGTTGGAACCGTGCCTATCTATCAGGCCCTGGAAAAGGTCGAGGGGAAGGCTGAAGAGCTTACGTGGGATATATTCAGGGATACGCTCGTCGAGCAGGCCGAGCAGGGCGTGGATTATTTCACCATACACGCGGGGGTGCTTCTCGGATATATACCCCTTACGGCAAGAAGGCTTACCGGCATAGTATCCAGGGGAGGCTCCATCATGGCCAAATGGTGTCTGGCGCACCACAGGGAGAGCTTCCTATATACGAATTTCGAAGAGATCTGCGAGATAATGAAGGCATACGACGTCGCGTTCTCTCTCGGTGACGGTCTCAGGCCCGGATCGATTGCGGATGCCAATGACGAGCCCCAGTTCGCGGAGTTAAAAACTATAGGCGAGCTTACGGACGTGGCGTGGAAGCATGACGTACAGGTAATGATAGAAGGGCCGGGACACGTGCCCATGCATATGATAAAGGAAAACATGGACAAGCAGCTCGAGTACTGCAGAGAGGCCCCCTTCTATACCCTCGGACCCCTCACCACCGACATAGCTCCCGGCTACGACCATATAACCTCCGCTATAGGAGCCGCGATGATCGGATGGTACGGCACCGCCATGCTTTGTTACGTGACGCCCAAGGAGCATCTTGGGCTACCCAACAAAACGGACGTCAAGGAGGGTGTTATCTCATATAAGATCGCGGCCCACGCGGCGGATCTTGCCAAGGGACACCCTGCCGCTCAGATAAGGGACAACGCCCTTAGCAAGGCGAGGTTCGAGTTCAGGTGGAACGACCAGTTCAACCTCTCGCTCGACCCCGATACGGCTAAGGAATTCCACGATGAGACTCTGCCCGCGGAAGGGGCTAAGGTTGCCCATTTCTGCTCGATGTGCGGCCCCAAGTTCTGCTCTATGAAAATCACTCAGGAAGTAAGGGATTACGCCCGGGAGCACGGCCTTTCCGATACCGAGGCCGTAAAAAAGGGCATGGAGCAAAAGTCAAAGGAGTTCAGCGACTCCGGAGGCAAGATTTACGTCTCTCTGGACAAATAGCGGATTCCGGGTTTAGATATATTTTCCTCAATGCATATTGGAATAATTAGTCGGGACAGATCTGCCGGACTCTGTTTTATTCGTCGTAGGTTTCTTTGTAATACCGGCGGGCTTTAATTCAGACCCTCGCAATATTACAGCTCCCTTTTCTAAATGATATTATGAAAATTTGAAAGCATATGATTATCTCCCCCGGCGCGGTCTTTTCCGTGAGCGTCTGGGGTCGTCGTCAGGGTCGTCCCCGTCTCCCCCCGAGCTTCCGATTATCTGTCTGACCCTGTTGGTTAGGGTACACGAAGAGCCTGTCTCAACAGAGGCCTGGAGA
>JAVKFU010000012.1 GCA_040223695.1 Deltaproteobacteria bacterium | reverse complement strand
TACGTTGTTCGTATCCTCGCTTTTTACCTTATGGATAAACTTTCCGCCTGCAATATCCAGACTATCGCCTCCATCCGGCAACACGACAATCGGATCCTGCTTAAAAGAGTTTCCTTCACCGTCTACGAAATAAACAAGCTCTTTCGCTTCTCCTGAAGTTCTTGCTGACATGTAAATCACCTCCTTTCTAAATTTTAGTTAGTTGTAAATGCAACTAATGTGCCACAAATATAAAGAAAGAGAGATTCACACTTAAGCATCCGATTTAATTGAAATAATTTGATACGCTAGGAATCGGGCTTTTATATTGTCTTCCAGGTGAATTGCGAAATATCCTAATATTTCGATATTTCGTAATTTATGAGCAGGAGAATTTTGGGTATCACTCTATTACTGGAACGATCCGGGGGGACCTAAGAGGATGGTGTTGTAAAAGCTTCGAAAGCAAGTGGCAATATCGACTATGGAAACTTATTTGGACACTAGGACCGACAAGCGCACACTCGCAGATAACGGTTTTGGAAAGGACAAGATATTCTATTTACATTTGCATGACTTGCAGTTCTTCTTTCTAACAGGATGCTGCCGGTAAGCTCAAATTCATTCTGTAACTTTTATCCTGCCGCGCATAGAGTTATGGCGTTTGCAAAAGTAGTCATATTCCCCGACTTCGGTAAATGTAAATGAGTACGTGTCTCCTTTCGTAAAGAAGCCTGAATCAAACTCCGGTCCGGGATTGTCGGGTGTCCCTTGAGTTATGCTGTGCTCTATGGCGTCCCCGTTAGTCCAGACAACCGTTTTTCCTACAGGAATCTCGAGAACTTCCGGTTTGAACGTGAAAAGCTTGATATTCACGTCAACATGCTCTGTATTATTTGGCATTTCGGTATCGGCAGCTAGCAGTGAGTGCTCTGAGAAACTTGTGGATAAGCCCGATAGTATGACCGGGATAAATATCAGGAGAAACAATGAAAATAAAAATTGATTTTTCATTACATTCACCAAAAGGCAACAGACCCGAAGGTCTGTTGCCTGAATTTCTTTTTCTGTATAAACCCGCTGTCAATTATCCGAAAATTTATCAGGAAATTGCAGAACGATCGCCTCCGCATGGGCATCGGCTATTTTCTGCATATGTGCGGCCGCTTTTCTCAGATTCATATAAGCCTCGGTATCGTTTCCGGCTGCCTGGGCGTCAATGACGGCCTTAAAAGTAACGACATGCTCCTTTACCAACCCTGCAACTGCATCAGCCGGTAATGAAGGGCTCGCCGAGTTAATGAATGCACCAAAATCTGCAGAATAAGATATGAGATCATTGACCGCCTTTTCCTGCTTGTCCTTGTCGTTTGCTGCCACTGCGTTCGTATAATCAACTATGAATCCGATGTGCTTTCTCCAGAGGGGTAAAAAGGCATCGGCTGCTTCCTGCCCGTAAACCACGCCGTTAGCGACGGCTATTGCCTGAGAGTTCGCATCGAGAGCAGCAGCGGCCGCTTCGAATTCCTCCTGGTTTCCGTTGAGGGCTGCATTTGTTGCGGCACCGGCAAGCCATACGTGTTCAGCTAAAAGCAAATTCAGGTTCTTTCGCAAAGCCGCTGCGTTTGTGTCGGATGTCGGAGTCATGCCCATCATTTCTTTTCCTTTTTTCATCATCATATCTTTCATTTCCTGTTCTTGAGTGTGTCCGACACCCAAGAGCGATAATGAAAATACGACAGCGAGCATCAGCGATGCGAAAATCGACGAAATCTTATACATAAACCTATACCTCCCATTAAATATTTTGATTTTAAAGCTAATATACGAGTAATTGGCAGGGTTTGGTTTTATCTTTCTTAATAAATGTTTTTTCCGGGTAAGAAAATCTTATGATTTCCAGGCATGTACGATTATTAAGAATTAGAACGTTGCCTTCACAAAAATGTCTATACCTGCATATCGCGCACGATTTAAAGCAAAAAAATTTAACACAATGAACTGAGAAGTTTGGATGGTTGTGCAAAGAAAAGAATAAATTTTACGGTAATTTGTTTTATCTGACCTTGTGATTAATAACTTACTTTTCAACAGCTTATATATAAACATCCGATGGTCCGGAAACTTTCTTGTCTCGTTAAGTGTCTGTAAAAACTGCAGATTTTAATGAAATATATAAGACTATTCTTGGCAACAAACTTGCACTTACATTATAGCAATTACTTAATTTGAATTAATCATCTGCAAACGACTACTGTTTTAATAAAAATGAAACCGCATTTTGAATATCTTCGTATGTACTAGATGTACCCAAATTTATCATATGTGTAGATGAATAAAATAAAAACAGGAGGAGAAGTATATTTATGAAGAACCAGTTAAAAGTCTTGCCGGCATATTTTATGCCAATTTTTGTGCTGGTGATTGCGTTTATCACGGCAAATGCATTAACGATACAAATTACGAATGAGGCGGTTGCCGCAGACCATGTTGACGCGCCTCTTACCACGGCGGACCCGCAAATAGACATTACGGATGTATATGCTTTTCTCGATCCGGACGATGAGTCCAGGCTCGTACTGGCGATGGCGGTTGTGCCGTTCATACAGCCTCAAGACAACGGGAACGTGGGTTTCGACCCCGATGTCCTCTATCAGTTCAAAGTGGACAACGACGGTGACGCCGTAGAGGACTTCGTGGTACAGATAATTTTTGACGGGAGCGGGTTCAACCAGGAATTCAGGGTAATAGGACCCGCATTGCCTTTAATGACAGGCGCTGTAAACGAGATACTGCCGCTTCCTTCTTCGATAGAAGGCAATACACAGGTGAACGTTACGTCTGGCGTATTTCGCGCTTACGCGGGTCTGGCGGACGACGCGTTCGTTTTTGATTTTAGCCAGTTTAACGCGATACTGGACGGAAGCCAGGACGTATTTCGTCAGGTTACCTCGCCGGTGCTCGGGCCCCTCGACGGACGTGAAATCAGGTCAGACGGCACAAGCGGGATTGATTTCTTTGCCGGCGTGAACGCGCTTCACATCGTTGTTTCTTTTCCCAAGAATCTAGTGCGCGGTGACGGATTTTTCGGTATTGACGGTCTCGTGGGAATCTGGGGGACTACAAGCAGGCCTGACCAGTTGTCGCCGGATGAGTTTGTGCAGATCGAGCGTATGGGCCAGCAGGTGTTCAATACTGTGTTCGTACCGGAGGGCATGAAAGACGAGTTCAACGCAGCGGTGCCGGCGGAGGACGTCGCCATGTTCTCAGGGCTCGTCCCGGACGCACTGACTCAGGTGGACAATGACGGAACAGGAAATACCATAGCCGGGCGTGCGGATTTACTTGAGGCCCTCGGCGTTACAGCAGTGCCTAACGGCGCGCCGCTTCTATTGCCGCCGGATTTTGTTCATCCTCTAGTACCTGATTCGGATTTACTTCGTGTAGCCCTTCTTCCAGACTACCTGAGACTCGATCTGGACAGAAACGCAGCTGACCTTGCGGTTGGACTTTTCGGCCTCCAGAACGGAAGACGCCCTCAGGACGACGTTGGAGATATAACCTTTCTGCTGGCTCGTCAGCTGGCGGACGTGAATTTCCCAGCCGACTCCGGAGTTCCCGGAAGCGGACCCCCTCGTCCAGGCGCACTTGATTGCACGATACTGCCTGATTGTCCCAACAGACTTGTGCTCGCAGTACTGCAGGGAACCGACTGGATTAAACCGGACGCCCTTATCGCTGATCTCCGCGTGGACGTAAGCGGTAACGACTCGCCGTTCCCGGCCGTAGGGGGAACAACGGATCTATTCCCGCTCTCGGTATTTAATTTCATGGCAGTAACGCAGACACCGTCAGGAGATGGAAATAATAACGGAAGCAGCTGCTCAGTCGCAAAAGCCGGAACCGGATCGGGTACCGGTACGGCGGCGCTCTCCTTCTTGATACCGGGATTGGTTTTTGCCTACGCAGTGGGTAGGAGATTCACAAGAAAGAAAATAAACAGAGAAGATTAAAATATACTCTTAGCCCAGTTGTTGAACCCGGGGCAAGATAGACAGACCCTTACCCATGTTGGAACTGTCCCGGGTTCTTGTTTAATAGGACTTAATCAGTATGAAGATAGAGAATACTGCGATGAAATTATCTACATCCATATTATTGGTTCTGTGTTTTGTATTTTCTTTCGCCTGCTCGGAACCGGATAACGCTGGCAAAAAGAACCTCAGTGAAGGAACGGACAATTCTATAAAATTTTATCTGAAGAGAACGGAAGCCGACCCGTCATCCTATCTCGATTATAACAGGCTCGCGGCAGCCTATATGCAGAAAGCAAGAGAAACCGGCGATACTCTCTATTACGACAAGGCATATAAGAGCCTCGAACGGTCCCTTTCTATAAGCCCGAAGAATTACAACGGAACAGTTTTGATGGCAATGGCGCATATTTCAAAACACGAATTTGATGACGCTCTTCAATATGCGCTCAAGGCAGTTGAGCTCGAACCGGAAAACAGCTATGGCTACGGGATACTGGGTGACTCGTATCTGGACTTGGGGGACCTCACGAAAGCCGAGGCGTCCTATAACCGGATGCTCACACTTGATCCTTCTCTTGATTCATACAGCAGATTATCCAATCTGAGGGTCGTACAGGGAGACACGGCGGGCGCAATTGAAGCAATGAATAATGCTTACGAGGCAGGGCTGAAAAATGTCCGGACATCCAGGGAAAATCTGGCATGGACACAGGTTATGCTCGGATCTATTTATTTTAACCAGGGTAATTTGTCGGATGCAGAGAAGCATTATAAGAAGTCGCTTGAGATTATGCCCGGTTATTATCTGGGGCTTGAGCATCTGGCTGAAATAAACGCCGTCAGAGGGAATTACGCCGAGGCTGAAAAATTATATAAACAGGTTCTTGAAATAAACCCGGCGCCTGAGTTCTACATCGCGCTTGCAGAGGTCTATAAAAGCCAGGGCAAGGAGAAAGAAGCTGAAAAACTGGAGTCAAGCGCACTCGGAATATACGAAGAAAGGGTAAAAGAGGGAGACCCGGGCTATCTAAGAGCGCTTGCTCTCTATTACGCGGATAAAGGGACCAACCTCGATAAAGCGCTCGCTCTAGCCGAGAGAGACTTAAATATTAGAAAAGACGTACACGGCTACGATACACTTGCCTGGGTTCATTACAAAAGGGGTGAGTTCAAAAAAGCGCAATATGCCTCTAAAAAGTCTCTGGCAACGGGTACAAGGGATGCTCAATTGTTCTACCACGCGGGTATGATTAGTATTGCTAACGGCGATTACGGGAAGGCCAGAGAATATTTGAACCTCGCTCTTGAGACAAATCCGCACTTTAATTCAGAGGAAGTGTCAAAAGAGCTGAAATCTCTCAACACTTTATGAGACCAAATAGAAAATCATTCATAAAGTCAATCTTTTTAATTCATCATTTTGATTAGTGACTTTGATGCTGAGGCGGGAAAGCTTAGGGGTATGGTACCAATCTTCCGAGGGAATATAGGTTCAAACTCCGGTTACCATCTTTGGTCTGAATTTCTTGAGAAAGAACACTTTGACTCTGCTATGCAACAGAGCCAAAGTGCTTTATATAATTCGCTACGATTTACCAGAGCCCTTGTATTGCAACGCCATTGTGCGCCGTTACAACCTTACACTTGCCTGCCCACTCTACCAATGCCCCGATGTCTTCCCATTCTGCCGGCGCCCTTTTCCAGTGGTCGTCGAGACCCGCCTGATTTTCGTACATCTCATCCAATACGAACATAGTGTTGCCGGTCGGCGCCGACGACGGATCCAGAGGATTCTCCAGCCCCGGTCCTTTGATAATATTATAGCGAAGCATAGCCAATTCGCCCGACTTGTGATGCGTTGTCTCCATCCACTTGGCGTGGCTTGCGAAAATTCTCTCTCCCTCGGCTACGTGCTCCGGGGGGCATATAAACGTGATAGTAATCTGTGTTTTGCCTATTGTAGACATATACACACCTCCTTGTTGGTAGATTTTGCTTATCTTTATATATACGGTGAGAAGTTGGATTTGGTTTTTTATAAGAGCATAAAATACTTGGATATAAAACACAAATTATTTCCGATAGTCAAAAAATAGCCTGATATGAATAAGAAAGATGAAAATGACAATCTAATCATGGGAATTTTGCGGAATATATAATGTGGGAAGAAAAAGGACAATAGACTTGTCAGTACCTTAACATCCCATGCTAGCCAGGAGATGTTTTAATCTAATTTACTGTCTGTGCTCTGACTTCCTCTATCAATTCTTTCGGAACGAACCGCAAGGCAATAAATATGAGAAGGGGCAATATCAGAATGTCATCAACATACCCCAACACGGGTATAAAATCCGGAATCAGATCGATAGGAGAGATAGCGTAAACAATGGCGGCGCCGAGACAAATACGCGTGACTCTGGGACAGCGGGGATGCGCGATTACACGCCGGTATAAATCTACTTCTTTTGTGAATCTCTTTACGATATTTGTGAACGGTGTTCTGTTCATCGGCTTTTTCCTGTTGAAAAAATATTCCTAGACCGCAGAAAGTCTTATGATAGTATTTTCTGTAAATATAAACTGAGGTCACTTAAAAGTGTATATGTAAACTAGCATGTAGCTAAATAAATTTAGTCTAATAATAGGAGGAGCAATGAAACGTAATGGTTCTGCGGTCTGGAAAGGAGATTTAAAGAGTGGGGAAGGTACGGTATCGACCGAGAGCGGAGTCCTATCCGATACTCAGTATTCATTTAAAACCCGATTCGAAGATGGTAAAGGCACTAATCCTGAAGAGTTGATAGCTGCCGCTCACGCAGGGTGTTTCTCGATGGCTTTGTCTTCTGAATTGGGCAAGCTGGACATGACAGCGGAAAGCATCAGGACGACGGCGTCGGTTCAACTGGAAAAAACAGACCAGGGGTTCGCTATTACTTCCGTTCATCTGGACGTAACCGTTAAGATGCCGGGGGCGGATACGGAGTCGTTCAAGAGGGCTGCGGATAACGCCAAGAAAGGTTGCCCCGTATCAAAAGTGCTTAACGCGGAGATCACGATGGACGCTAATCTGGAAAACTGATATCAGACGACAACGAAATACTTTCCAATCTAAGTGCTCATACTGACAACATAAAAGCCGCACGTAAGAAGCTTCAGGATTAATGATTCTTGGCTAATAATGGCGGGCGATGGGGGATTCGAACCCCCGACCTCAGGCTTCGGAGGCCTGCGCTCTATCCGCTGAGCTAACCGCCCGGTTTTGAAATACCGAGTTCCTTCATCACGACCTGCATATCATCCCAGAGCGGCTTCTTGAAATTCGGATTCCGCAGGAGCGCCGCAGGATGATACGTAACCATAAGCTTGGTGTTTCCGTATAAATGAAACCTGCCCCTCAGGTTCCCGAGACTCATCTTTGATTTTAGAATGGACTGGGCCGCTGTCGTTCCCAGGCATACAATCACTTCGGGCTTTACCGCCCTTATCTGCTTGAATAGGAACTGTTCGCAGGTAGCCATCTCGTCGGGCTCGGGAGTCCTGTTTCCGGGGGGGCGGCACTTTACAACATTGCATATATAGACGTCCTCTCTTCCAAGACCCATAGCCTCGATGATTTTCGTAAGCAGTTTGCCCGCCCTTCCGACAAACGGCCTTCCCTGCTGGTCCTCGTCCCTGCCCGGACCCTCGCCCACGAAAACGAGCCTTGCCTCGGGGTTACCCTCGCCGTAGACGAGCTTGGTTCTTCCCTCGTGAAGCTTGCACCTCGTGCAGTCCCCTATCTCTTCCCTTATTTCCTCAAGCGTCATACTTTTGGAAGCCGCATCGAACAGGTCCGTCTTGTCTTCTATTTTTATTATGTCTTCTCTGTCTGTTTTCCGTGCCGCCACTTTTTTTTCTACCCTCGTCGGTTGTTTCTCGGGAATTTGCCGGGGTTTTTCCTCTGCTCCGTTTTCCACGAGTATTCTCTCAATTCCCATGGATTTCTGAAACTCGAAATAATTTTTCAGATCCTCTATTATCCCTTTTAGCTCTGCTTCCGCGTTCATATCTTTAATTCCCGTAATATTATACAACACGCTGTCTTTATAAAAGTCCCAGCCGGGGAAATCGCTCGAAATCTTTGTCCTATGCTTGTGATTATGGTAAATAATTCTATCCTAAATAAAAATATTCGGAGTGAAAGGGCCTGGAATGAAAGAGAGCTATAAGCCGAGGGAAATAGAGAAAAGGTGGCGGGAGTACTGGGAAGAAAACAAAGTTTACGAAGTGCGCCCGGAAGAGGGACAAACGAAATACTATGTACTCGAGATGTTTCCCTATCCTTCGGGACGTATTCATATGGGTCACGTAAGAAACTATACGATAGGAGACGTCGTTGCGCGGTATAAGAGAACGAGAGGGTTCAATGTGCTGCATCCGATAGGGTGGGATGCTTTCGGGCTTCCCGCCGAGAACGCCGCGATTGAGCGCGGCGTGCATCCCGCCAAGTGGACTTATGAGAATATTTCTCAGATGAGAGGGCAGCTCAAAATGCTCGGGTTCAGTTACGACTGGACGAGGGAAATTGCCACCTGCGACCCCGAGTATTACAAGTGGGAGCAGATGGTTTTTACGCGTATGCTCAAGCGCGGGCTTGCCTATCAAAAAACAACCACGGTTAACTGGTGCCCTTCGTGCGGGACGGTTCTTGCCAACGAGCAGGTTGAGGACGGACTTTGCTGGCGGTGCGGCTCGGAGGTGGTGCTGAAAGAAATGGAAGGATGGTTTTTCAAGACCACAGAGTACGCGGACGAGCTCCTGGAATGGGCGGAAAAGCTAAAAGACGGGTGGCCCGAAAGGGTGCTGTCGATGCAGAAAAACTGGATAGGAAAGAGCACGGGAGCTGAAATAGAGTTTCCGCTCGAGTCTGAGATCGGAGGGGAAAAACATCTCAAGATATTTACGACCCGTCCCGATACAGTATTCGGCGTCACGTACATGAGCATCGCTCCCGAGCATCCGCTCGCGGTTGAGTTAATCAGGGGGAAACCGGAGGAAAGGGAAGCGCTTGAGTTTATAAAAAGAGTGGAAAAGCAGAGCAGCATAGACAGAATAGCCGAAGGGGCAACCAAAGAGGGGATTTTTACAGGCGCATACTGCGTAAATCCCTTTAATGGAGAAAGGATTCCGATTTATATAGCGAACTTCGTGCTCATAGAGTACGGAACCGGAATAATCATGTGCGTGCCGGCGCACGACCAGAGAGATTTTGAATTCGCTACAGAGTACGGTCTGCCGATAGTTCCCGTAATTCATCCTGAGGGAGAGGAAATAAAACCGGAGAATATGAGCGAAGCGTACGTTGAGGCGGGAGTGATGGCGAACTCGGGAGAATTTTCCGGGACTCCGTCCGAAGAGGGAAAAGATAAGGTTATCGAGTTCATCGAGAGAGAGGGCTTCGGCAGAAGGCAGATCAATTACAGGCTGAGGGACTGGGGTATATCGCGTCAGAGGTACTGGGGAGCTCCGATACCCGTGGTATATTGCGAGAAGTGCGGGGCGGTTCCGGTTCCCGACGATGAGCTTCCTGTAGAGCTCCCGCTCGATATTGAGTTCACCGGCAAGGGAGGCTCACCGCTCGCAAACGACCGTGATTTCGTGAATACGGTCTGTCCCGAATGCGGAGGAGAGGCCAGGCGCGAAACGGATACGATGGATACGTTTGTCGAGTCCTCGTGGTATTTCCTCAGGTACGCATCACCTCACTTCGAGAGCGGGATATTCGATAGGGATGATGTCCACTACTGGCTCCCGGTCGATCAGTACATCGGAGGAATTGAGCACGCAATACTTCATCTTCTCTACGCGAGGTTTTTTACCAAGGCGCTCAGGGATCTAGGTATGTGCGATCTTGACGAGCCCTTTATGAACCTCATGACGCAGGGGATGGTAATAAAGGATGGGGCCAAGATGTCCAAATCCATCGGAAACATCGTGGACCCCGACGATATGATAAAGAAATACGGCGCCGACACGGTGAGGCTTTTTATGCTCTTCGCCGCTCCCATGCAGAAGGATCTAGACTGGAGCGACGAGGGGGTAGAGGGTGCTTACAGATTTTTAAACCGTCTGTGGCGGCTCGTATCCGACAGGCTCTCCGAGATAGAGGGTCTAACGGATAAAGCAGCGGACCCTAAGAAATTATCGGGCACAGCAAAGGAACTCCTCATCAAGGTGCACAAGACCATCAAAAAGGTGACCGACGATTTGGAAAGGTTTCAGTTCAACACCGCAATCGCGGCCGTAATGGAGCTGCTAAACGACACATCGCGTTTTGAGGCTGAGGGCGGGACTGACAGAGCAGTTTTAAAACAGGCGATTGAAGCAATGGTCAGACTCCTTTACCCGATGGCCCCGCATGTAACGGAAGAGCTATGGCATGAGCTGGGCCATACCGATTCACTCGTCGATAAACCCTGGATCGAGTGGGACAGGGAGCTTGTCTCAAGCGCTTCCATAACCGTAGTTCTGCAGGTAAACGGAAAGGTAAGGAGCCAGATTACGATGAATCCCGATCCCGACAGCGAGCAGATGAAAGAAGCGGCATTCGCGGATGAAAAAGTGAAGAGTTATCTCGGGGGAAAGGAGCCGAGGAAAGTGATAGTGGTACCCGGCAAGCTGGTCAATATCGTTCTTTAGCGCGGGTCGTTCCCGGCCAGCGTCATTGAATTTTGACTTCTCTCTGGTATTTTCAATTCTTTAACCGTGAATGATCGAGCTATTCAGACTATGATTCGTAAAAGTTCAAAAACGGATTTACAATAAACAGCGGTATCAACCGATCAATTATAAAATTTCGATTTAGAACCGGCTCTATATAACATTCGATTTCGGGATGCGTTTTCTCTATTTGTCCGGTAACAAAACACGGAGGTATAAATACGGATGGCAAAGAACATTTCTGAAATAAGAAAGGAAAGTTATTTGAACAAAAGAGTAAAAGCGATAGAGGTGGATGCTCCCAGGACCGTGTCCGAGCTTCTCGCCGAAATGGCCCGGACGGGATTTCAGGGTAAGAGTCTGGCGCGCGTTGTCGATGTATTCGAAGCAGTGATCAGAGATGAGGACGTAACGATCCTGCTCGGTTATACGGGCTCGTTATCCACAACAGGGCAGTGGAAAATAATCAATTGGCTAATCGAAAACAACTATATAGACATACTCGTTCCCACCGGCGCTAATATCTCCGAAGACATAGTGGACGCCATGGGGTTCGATTACTGGCAGGGTACTCATCTGGCCGATAACGAAGCGTTATTTGAAGACGGCTTGAACAGGTATTACGACGTTTACGGCAAGGAGTCCGACTACCTCAAGATGACCGAGCTGCTGGCGGAGTTTATTATGACGCTTGATGAAGACTACGCTTATTCATCGAGGGAATTTCTCTCGTTATGCGGAAATTGGCTGGGAGAGAAAAATATTGGGAGCATTGTAAACGTGGCCGCCGAAAACGACGTTCCGGTATTTTGCCCGGCCATAGCGGACAGTCCCTACGGAGACGCGGCGCTGATAGCGAAATCAAAGGGCTTCAGCCTCACGATAGACGCAATTAAGGATTACGTCGAATTTATGAAGCTGGGCGAGAGTGTGACTGATACCGCCGTAATATACATAGGCGGGGGTGTCCCGAAGGATTTTATACAGCTCTTCGCCGTGACTGCCGATCTCATGTATGAAGAAAGGGAAGTCCCGAACAGGGAAGGCGGTTTAAACCGCAAGGGCCTGGGAAATGATGAGACATATTATCCCCATAAATACGCTATACAGATAACGACCGATTCCCCGCAGTGGGGGGGGCTTTCCGGATGTACATTTGAGGAGGCCGTGTCCTGGGGAAAAGAGGACCCCGAGGGTAAGCTCGTACAGTGTTACTGTGACGCCACTATCGCGTTGCCCATTGTCTCTCACGCGCTTGCCGAAAGGGTGAAGTCGAAAAGAAAAGGGAAGAGATTCTCCGGAATATTTAAGACATAAAACTTATCTTCTCTTATGAGAATGAGTCTCAATTATTGAGGTAAGTTCATGTGATGCTTTTTCCGGATCGGATGATCCGAACACGCTCGTTATAACCGCAATCCCTTCTACGCCGGTGTCGAGAACGGATTCCGCATTATCAGCCGTGATACCCCCGATAGCGAAAATCGGCAGCCGTATTCTGTTCACAGCTTCCTTTAGGATGTCGAACGACGTGGGAGCCCTTTCCGGTTTGGTGGGTGTGAAGAACGGAGTGCCGAACGCGGCGTAATTCGCCCCTTCCCTCTCTGCGCGGAGCCCTCTTTCGAGATTCCCGTAGCAGGATACACCTATAATCGATTCCTCGCCCAGGATAGTACGGGCGTGACTAACGGATAGATCATTTTCACCGAGGTGAACACCGTCGGCCCCTATTTCCGCTGCCAGCTCCGGCAGATCGTTGATAATTAATGGAACTCCGTACTTTCGGGTCAATTTCATAAGCTCTTTTCCGCGACTTATTATTTGTTCTAGGGACGTGTCCTTTTCTCTCAACTGTACGATGCTTGCTCCGCCTTTTATGGCTTGTTCGACCTTTTCCGCGAACCGATCGCCCGGGATCAGTTTTTTATCCGTAATCACGTATAACCCTTTTAGCCCGGCTTTCATAGTGGTGGAAATATATCTTTTCAAAGGCGTATAT
Organism: Deltaproteobacteria bacterium; assembly: GCA_040223695.1. NCBI lineage: Bacteria > Pseudomonadati > Myxococcota > Myxococcia > Deltaproteobacteria bacterium. The sequence goes on along the minus strand of JAVKFU010000012.1, from coordinate 51,395 downwards.
TCAATCTTTATGGAAACTCCCTGGTATATGCTTGAAAGACATATTATATTACGAATAAATCTTATAATATTTATAAATTACAGGAGGTTAGAATAATATAATAGAAACTACTTGAAACATTTTTTCAGATGAGATACAATCTTTTTAAATTTAAGGGAGGTCCAGGCCAGATGATGCTAAAAAAGGGAGCGGCTGAGTGTGTTAAGTACATAAAACTATTATTCTTGACGCTGATTTTTTTATTTTCATTTGCGGCTGCGCCCGGGAATGAAGCCCGAGCGGCGGGCGGTCAAATACCTTACTCCTTTTTCCTCGAGCATCCCTACAGCATAACGGGGGTCAGGGGGAACCTCGAGATTGTCTCTGTTGACGGCGGCGGGGCGCTAATAATGAATCAGCTCCGTGCGGATGTGAATCTATCCGAAAACCTGTTCGGTGTTTACGCGAAGTTTCCATTCGCCGGGGTAACAAACGGGGTATTCGGCAACGGGGATTACGACTTCGGAAATATCGGACTCGGAACCAAATACGCACTTCTGAATATGAATAATTCAGTTTTGACATTGGGATTTGAATTATTGCTGCCCACAACCGGGAACAATAACGGGACGCTCGGAGCGCGCTCTTATTTCAGGGATTTCGCCTACTTCACGGACGACGCGTACACCCTTGTCCCCTACGGGGTATTCGCTATAACAGGCGATATATTCGCATTTCAGGCAAACCTTGATTTCGATATTATGACGAATGCCGAAGACGCCGATGAAAGCCCTTTCGATACGGGCGGCGATGGTACCGAGCTTATAATTAAATACGGAGCGACCGGCAGCATTACCCCTCATTTCAACCTTCCATTCTCCACCTCCTTCCTTCTTGAGCTGCTTCTGGCCTCTTCCACTTCGTTCGACAAGAATGTCACAGGCGCCTATGTGACTCCGGGGGTCAGGTTCGGAGGGCAGGTATTCAGCGTAGGAGCGGGCGTACAGGTTCCGTTCGGAAGCGACGAAATAAACGATTTCGGGAACGTTGATTTTCTTGTCGATATGATTGTAAGATTTGGAAGCTGAAGAATTCTTTATCTGATGAAACGATTGCAGTATCAAGGTTAAGGGCTGTGGCAGGAGGTTGCCACAGTCCTTTTTTATGCGGTTATTGGTTATGGATTTTCTCTAGTTACGTATGGCTTTGAATATAGCGTCAGTGACGGCATTGTAATCGGCGGGGAGCTCTATCGGCTTGTTTGCGTATTTTGAGAATACGCCTTCAAGTTCCCCTTTGTGGTATCCGATCTTGAACTCTACGAACTTCAGGCCGTGTGCCGTAGATATTATCACGATTCTGTCGCTGGGTTTAAAGACGTTCTTCTCTTTGAGCTTCAGGAAAGCCGCAAGGGCCACTCCCGTGTGAGGGCAGTTAAAGGTCCCGGTTCTATCGACCATTGCCGCGGCGTCGGAAAGCTCCTCTTCGCTCGCCTGCTCGACGATTCCGTCAAAATCCCTGAGAGTTCTGATTGCCTTGTTAATGCTGACTGGGTTGCCTATTTGAATCGCATTGGCCAGCGTTTTTTGAGCCTTTACGGGATGAAATTCCTCGAAATCCTTCAGATAGCTTAAATACAAGGGGTTCGCGTGCTCTGCCTGAGCGCAGACCAGCCGGGGTAATTTGTCTATTAAGCCTATCTCCTTCATCATGATAAAACCTTTTCCGAGGGCGGAGATGTTTCCCAAGTTACCTCCGGGAATGACGATCCAGTCCGGAACCTCCCAATCAAACTGCTGGCAGAGTTCTATGCTTATGGTCTTCTGCCCCTCTATCCTGAGAGAATTTATCGAATTCGCGAGATATATATTATTTTCGGTGCATACCTTCTGCACCATTTCCATACAGCCGTCGAAGTCCGTGTCCAGGGATAAAACCAGTGCTCCGTTGGATATAGGCTGCACGAGCTGTGCGACCGAGACCTTGTCCTTCGGAAGAAAAACAATTGCCGGTATGCCTGCCGAAGCGCAATATGCCGCAAGCGCAGCCGACGTATCACCTGTGGACGCGCACGCCACGGCGGGCACATCTTTCCCGTCGGAAATCATCTGTTTTACAACCGACACTAGAACGGTCATACCCAGGTCCTTGAACGATCCCGTATGGCTGTTGCCGCACATCTTCAGCCACATGTCTCCCATGCCGATCTGCTTTCCGAATCTCTCCGCCCAAAAGAGATTCGTCGCTCCCTCATACATTGAAACGATGTTGTCGTCTTCCACGTACGGGCAAACCCATTCTTTCTTTCCCCAGACAGAGCTTCCGTAGGGCCAGGACTGTCTCCGGTAACGATTATCGAACAGATCTTTCCACTCCTGAGGGGATTTTTCTTTAAGTTCTTCAAGGTCGTGAGTAACTTCAAGAAGGTTTCCGCATTTTCTGCACCTGTATATTATTTCGTCAAGCTCGTATGTCTCACCGCATTCTTCGTCTATACAGCTGAACCAGGCCTTGTATTCACTCATGGGTAAAAAAAATACACCTTCGGGTTTTGAGTGTCAAACATTCGGGCTTCGAGTTCCGGGCAACCCCAAATTGCGGTCTTAATAAACCGGTCGGATGAAGCGGTTGAATGATTTTTAACTGGTAAATTTTTGAAAAATGAGGTACTGTGTTTTTTAAAGGAATGCTTAATGATTACCTCCTAACTCTTTGGAGATTTTTACCTTTTAACTTCGTTTTTGTTGACAGCAAAACACCGTTTTGGTAATCTGAGCTTGTGGTATGCCTAAAGAGAGAGTACATCTTATAGTCCATGGAAAGGTTCAGGGCGTATTCTTCAGAGCATCCGCAAGAGACAAGGCAGATGAACTAGGACTCAAAGGCTGGGTCAGAAACAACTCTGACGGATCGGTCGAGATAATTGCCGAGGGGGAGCGGGCGGATCTCCAAAAGTTTACCGGCTGGTGTCATCAAGGCCCGAGGCATTCCACGGTTAATCATGTAGTAATTAATTGGGGGTCTTATTCAGATCAATTTGACGAATTTACAATTGAGTATATATAAGGGGAAGTTAAATAAAAATGATAATTAAATGCATACCGGGCGGGGTTTTTCTTACCAATTGTTATATAATCGGAGACGAGGATACTAATGAGGGGATTCTTATTGATCCCGGCGAGCAGATAGACGAGATATTAAGCGAGGTCGAAAAATCCGGACTAAAGATTACCAAAATCGTTAATACACATACACACATTGATCACGTGGCGGGGGTCGAAAAGGCCAAGAAAGCCCTTGGTGTGGGGTTTTATCTGCACCCTGAAGAGGAACCTGTCCTCGAGGCTCTACCCGAATCCGCAATGAGGTTCCCCATGTTCGGTGAAGTTGAGGTGCCGGAGATTGACGGGTTTATAGAAGAGGGGGACGAGATTGAGATTGGCCGCCTGAAAGCAAAGGTATTGCATACGCCCGGGCACACATGGGGAAGCATCTGTCTCGTTATCGAAGATCAGGTTATTTCGGGCGACACGCTGTTTGCGGGAAGCGTAGGAAGGGTTGATCTCACAGGCGGCACCTCTATGCGAGAGCTCGTGGGCTCTATTAAGTCAAAGCTCATGGGCCTGCCTGACTCGTATGACGTACACCCGGGCCACGGACCCGCGACCAAGATAGGAATAGAAAGAAGATCCAATCCTTTTATTGCGGGCGACTTGATTATTCTGTGAAATGGAAAAGCTAATAATCAGGGTTGTGTTAATACTGGCGGTAGTCTCTTTTCTGGTATATCTTTTCGCCAGGGAAATATCCCATGTATATGCGCTCCATCAGGAAAATGAAAAAGTAAAATTAGAGGGCAAGCAATTGGAAATGGCTAACGAAGAGCTAAGGGAAAGAATTGAATTGATAAAAACCGATAAGAATTATATGGAGAAGGTAATAAGAGAAGAGCTCGGGATGATCAAAACAGGTGAAAAAATCTACAGATTTAAAGAATAAAATTACGTACTCGAATTATTTACTCGGCAAGGTTTTTGTCCTTTTACTCTCCGTACTGATATTCGTACTTATATACAAGAATAGTTTTCACTCTTTTAATTTTTACTCCGTACTGGCCCTCTTGTTTCTTTTGTCCACGGTTTTCTACAAATCATATAATTTCGCGATCGCCGGGCAGAAGAGCCTCTCTTTAGTAGACAGTCTGGAATTCCCTCTCCTGTTCACGCTTATTTTTGAAATAGTAGTCGAAATTTTCGGCTATGAGCTTTTTCCTCTGTCTTACATTATGGTCCCGCTTTTGGCCCTTTACTTCGGCTGGCTCGGGGGCGTCGTCGCATTTTTCATTGTAGCAATTCTGCAGGTGACTCAATACAGAGGGGACGGTTTGCCTGTTCAGATCTTCCTGCTCATTCTCTCAACCGGAATTTTCGGATTTTTGCTCAAAGGCAATAAAGAACGCCTCAGCTCTTATATATTTCGAAGGAACAAGGTACAGCAAGTAATACTTCCGAATATATTGTCGGGAAATGCCGAAAGCAATGAAAAGGACGAGTCTCAGAATGTTAAAGCGCTTAAGGATGACATAAGGACTTCGCTTAAAATTTTGAACGAGCTTGTTCCCAACCACAGCATCGTTCTTTACATGAAGATGGATGACGGACTCTATGCGATAACCGATTTCATATCCGAGAGCAGGGATTTTATTGACAGGGGCCAGAGGCTTAGTTTCCGGGGCGGTTATCTCGGATGGGTTCTCAAGACCAAAACCCAGGTTTTGATAACCAGTATTAAGAATGTAAGGAAAAACCTCGTGTACTACAATAAGCATGTGCCTGTAAAGTCATTACTGGCGACCCCCCTGTTTCTCAAGGGGGAGAAGAAATTACCGGAAGACGAGCAGAGCGTATTCGGCATGATGGTTGTGGACAGTCTCGAAAGGGACGCTTTCGGTGAGAGGGAGAAGCTGATAGTTTCACTCATATCCGACAGGATAGTCGAAATTATAGACAGATTCCAGCTCTCCGAAAAGGTAAATTTGAGTTCACAGGAGCTTCACTCGTTTTACGAGTTTACACAGAAGCTTAATTCCACGGGCGACATAGAGTTAATACTTGATCATATACTGGATACGCTGGAAAGATTGTTCGAGGCCGATTTTGTGGGTATTTCCCTCATGGACAGGGAAAAGGAGTTCAGCTATCTGAAGAGAGTGAGCGGAGGCATCAAAGAGCATCTGGAGGATAAGGAAATTTCACACGAGGATAGCCTGACGGGGCTTGTATCCGAAAGCGGCAAATATTTTCACTTCGAAGATCTTACCACCAGGGCTAAGTACAGGAGCGTGTTCGGAAAGGAAGTTGATTTTGCGCTGGGCATTAAAAATATAAAATCGATCTTGATTCATCCTTTGTACGAAACTTTTCCCGATGTTGACGAGGAAGAGCACGAGGTGTTCGGGTGCGTGGTCATGGGCAGAAAAACCAAGAATCCTTTCAATGAAGGAGAGGTGAGCCTTGCTAAGATTATTTGTCACGAATCCGCAAAATCGATAACCGCCTCGCTTAATTTCCAAAAGGTAAAAGAGCTTGCAATCAGGGACGGGCTAACCGGCCTTTATAATCACAGGCATTTCCAGGAGATGCTCTCCTACTCAATAGCCCATGCCGAAAGGTTTTCAGAGCAGGCCTCCCTTATTCTTGTTGATGTAGACGATTTAAAGGTTATTAACGATACATACGGCCATCAGGCGGGAGACGCGGTAATATCCTCTATAGGCAAATTATTGAGCGAATCGCTGAGGAAAGTCGATATACCCTCCAGGTACGGCGGGGATGAGTTCGCAGTAGTTCTTCCCAGCACGAATAAGGACGGCTCAATAGCAGCGGCTCAAAAAATACGAAACAAATTAAAAGGTATCCCTTTCAAGTCAGATGGTGAGTTAATAGAGATTTCTTTGAGTATGGGTATTTCGACTTACCCTCAGAGTGCGACCGAGAAAAGCGCTTTGATTGAAAAGGCCGACCGCGCTCTTTACGAATCAAAGCGTGAGGGAAAGAATAAAATAACGCATTACGACGACATGTCGCTTGAGGAACTCGGAACCTGAGGCGGGCCGTTCATGTGACGGGGTAATTCCTCCACCCGATTAGCTTTTTTAATCAGGGTGATTCCGCAATAATCCGGAATTCTTATCTCCTCTTGATATCCTGATTATAAAATGACAAGCAAATCCAAAAAAGAATTTAATCCCAGAGAATTTTTCTTTAATGAAAAAGCTTATCCGAGTAAAAGGCTGGGACAGAATTTTATTAAAGACCTGAGGGTAATCGAGCGCATAGTCGAGACCGCGGAGCTGTCGGAAGAAGACCGGGTTATCGAGATAGGGCCCGGGCTGGGGGCGCTTACGTTTGCGTTGGCCGGAAAAGCGGGAAAGGTTATCGCAATCGAGAAAGACAAACGGCTTGTAAGCCGTTTGAGCGGGTTATGCAGTGAATATAGGAATGTGGAACTAATACCGGGGGACGGTCTCAAGATAGATTTCAGGGATTTCTACAGAGGGCGTAAGATGAAGGTGATTTCAAATCTCCCGTACAGCATATCCTCCCCCGTTCTTTTTAAGCTTCTCGAGGATCGTGACATATTTTCATGTTTTATATTGATGCTCCAGCGTGAGGTCGGTGAGCGGATTACGGCAAAACCCGGAGGCAAGCTATACGGCTCTATCTCGGTTCTTCTCCAGACCTATATGGATGTAAATCTCGAATTCAGAGTTTCACCTTCGGCTTTCTGGCCAAAACCCAAAGTCGATTCCGTTGTGCTGAAGTTAATTCCGCTTCCCGCGCCGAGAGTGCCTGTTTCCGACGACAAGCTTTATGAAAAGGTGGTTCGCGCCGCATTTTCGTCAAGGAGAAAGATGCTGGGAAATTCCCTTCGCTCAATACTGTCAAAGGAGATTGTCGAGAGTGTTCTTCAGTCTTCCGGGATAGATAAGTCTAGACGGGCGGAGACTTTAAGCGTCGAGGAATTCGGGGCCTTAACGGAAGAGGTCATCAAATTTGATAGCCCGTATTAGCCTATTAATCGGCTGGTGGTATCACGTATATCTGTCGCGTACTGGGGGTGAATTGCATCGAGGAGAAAATCAGCTCTGTTCCTCGGAGGATACCACAAGAAGAACCGTCCCCGCTTCCACCGCGTCCCCTTCTTTAACCATTAGGGTTTTTACCGTACCTTCGATTGGAGATTTTAACTCGCTTTCCATCTTCATCGCCTCTACGACTATCATACCCTCATCCGCTTCCACTGCGTCCCCTTCACCCTTCAGGATCTTAACAACTCTGCTCGGCATGGGGGACTTTATTTCCTGGACCCCGCTTGTTATGTGATGAGCTTTTCGCTGCTCCCTTTCCGAAATCGATTCGAGCTCGTAGAGGTCGCCGTCGAGGAAAACCTGAACTTTGTTGCCTTTCTTAAAGACCCCGATGCTTCGAGATTCTCCGTTTAATATTATAGAGAAAAGGTTCTCCTCTATTTTTTCGAACTCGACCGGAATTATTTCACCGTCAATTTCAACCTGAATCTGGTTTTCATCCTCTTCCAGGTTTATTCTGTAGATTTGGTCCTGAATCTTGAATGTATATGTCATGCGAGCGGACTCCTGGATACGCCTAATCTTCTGCTGAATGATTTCCAGTTGGATACAGGCTTTTGAGCTGCCTGTTCGGAGTTTCCGGAGCTATTCATTGCCAGTGCCGCGGCTATCAACGCGGGTTCGATCTCAACCGTTCCGGGCTTTAGAAGCTCAGGGTGACGCTCGATAAAACCGGTGTCGATTTTTCCCTGCTGAAACTCCTTGTCGGACATTACGCGCCTCAGAAATCCTATGTTGGTTCTCACGCCGAGCACGATATATTCCTTCAAAGCCGATGCCATTTTATGTATCGCGGCCTCCCGGGTGTCGGCCCACACAACGAGTTTCGAAAGCATCGGATCATAGAATGAGGTTATCTCACACCCGGAGTAAATCGCGGAATCATCCCTTATGCCCGGACCGCTTGGGGCTTTTACGTATTTTATTACGCCGGGGGAAGGAAGGAAATTCATCTCCGGGTCCTCCGCATAGACCCTGCACTCAAGGGCATGGCCTTTCATCACTATGTCCTTTTGCTTAAATGGGAGTTCCTCACCGGCTGCAATTCGTATCATCCATTTTACAATATCGAAGCCGGTTATCATTTCGGTAACCGGGTGCTCGACCTGCACACGAGTGTTCATCTCCAGGAAGTAAAAATTCTGATTCTGGTCCATTATGAATTCTACAGTGCCCGCGCCTCTGTACTTTACCGCCTTTGCTATTTTTATTGCGACGTCACCCATTTTCTTTCTCGTTCTCGCGCTGATTGCGGAAGAGGGCGCTTCTTCTATTACTTTTTGATGACGTCTCTGTATCGAGCATTCGCGCTCGAAGAGATGAAGGGTATTGCCTTTGGAGTCCGCTATGATCTGAATTTCTACATGCCTCGGTTGTTCTATAAATCTTTCCACAAAAACCGATTCATCGCCGAACGCGGAGCGGGCTTCGCTTCTGGCCATGCGGAGTGAGCTTGCAAAATCCTCTTTGTTCCTGACGAGCCTCATGCCTTTTCCGCCCCCGCCCGCCGAGGCTTTAATCATTACCGGATATCCTATTTCCTCGGCTATAACCGAAGCTTCGACATCGCTGACAGCGCCTTCCGATCCCGGTACGAGGGGGACTTTGGAATCCTGTGCGATCTTCCGGGCCGTGATTTTATCTCCCATTAAGCGTATTGCTTCGGAGGAGGGGCCGATAAATACGATCCCCGCCTTCTCGCACATATCCGCAAAGGCTTCATTTTCGGAGAGAAACCCGAATCCGGGATGTATCGCTTCGGCTCCTGAGTTTTTTGCAACTTCCAGTATTTTCTCTTTTACGAGATAGCTCTCTCCGGGGGCGGAACCCCCGATGTGATAGGCCTCATCCGCCAGCGCTACATGGAGTGAGCGGCGATCCGCATCAGAGTACACAGCTACGGTTTTCACGCCCAGTTCCCTGCAGGCCCTTATGATTCTTACCGCTATTTCCCCTCGGTTGGCTATAAGAATTTTATTGAACATTTTATAATTCCTTCGGTATTAAAGTGGTATGTTCCCGTGTTTTTTGGGCGGGTTCGTCTGTCTTTTCCCGTCCAGCATTTCAAAGGCGGAGATTACGCGCGGTCTCGTATCTTCGGGTCTGATTACCTCATCCACGAATCCGAGATCCGCCGCCCTGTAGGGGTTGGCAAACCTTTCTTTGTACTCTTCGATCAGTTTGGCCCTTTTGGCCTCGGGGTCATCTGATTGCTGAATCTGCGCCCGGGAGATAATATTGACGGCTCCGTCCGATCCCATAACGGCGATTTCCGCCGTAGGGTATGCCATTATGATGTCACCCCTCACATGCCTGGACGACATAACATCGTAGGCGCCTCCGTAGGCTTTCCTCGTTATAACAGTCACTCTCGGAACTGTGGCCTCACTGTAGGCATATAACAGCTTAGCGCCGTGCTTGATGATTCCTCCCCACTCCTGTGAAGTGCCGGGCAGGAATCCGGGCACGTCCTCAAAGGTCAGGATAGGTATATTGAAGCAGTCGCAGAATCTGACGAATCTGCCGCCCTTCACCGAAGCGTCTATGTCGAGACAGCCCGCGAGGACATTTGGCTGGTTACCTACTATTCCTATTACGCGTCCCCCCATTCTGGCAAAACCTATGACGATGTTCTGCGCGTAGTGCTCCTGAACCTCAAAGAAGTATCCTCCGTCGACAACCTCGCAAATCACATCCTTGATATCGTAGGGTTTATTGGGGTTCTCCGGCACTATCGCCCTCAGTGAAGAAGCTCTTCTGTCCGACGGGTCATCTGTGCTTGATTTAGGCGGGTCTTCCATGTTGTTTGACGGCAGAAAACTCAGTAGCTCCTTGATCAGTAATATGCATTCCTTGTCGTCCTCGACGGCAAAATGGGCGACACCGCTCTTGGAGTTATGAACCATAGCGCCGCCCAGCTCCTCCGAGTTCACCTCTTCATGGGTTACGGCTTTTATCACGTCGGGACCGGTTATAAACATATAGCTCGTATTTTCAACCATTATAGTAAAATCGGTTATCGCGGGAGAATAGACAGCTCCTCCGGCGCAGGGACCCATAATCGCAGATATTTGAGGGACAACCCCTGAAGCGAGTACGTTTCTGCAAAATATTTCCCCGTATCCGCCGAGACTCTCAACACCCTCCTGTATCCTTGCTCCTCCGGAATCATTAAGGCCGATTATCGGAGCGCCCACCTGCATCGCAAGGTCCATAACCTTGCATATTTTCTTTCCGTGCACCATCCCGAGTGAACCGCCGAAAACCGTGAAGTCCTGGGCGTAGACGAACACCTGACGTCCCTCCACTTTCCCGTACCCGGTGACTACCCCGTCTCCCAGGAATTTTTTATTCTCCATGCCGAAGTCGGTGCATCTGTGAACTACGAACTTATCAAGCTCGACAAATGTGTTTTTGTCGAGAAGAAGGTCTATTCTTTCTCGGGCTGTGAGTTTTCCGGTTTCATGCTGCTTCTTTACCCTTGCTTCACCACCCCCTGCCTCGGCCTCCTTTTCCTTTTGTTCCAAAACTGCTATTTTATCCTTCATTATAAGCTCCTTTGAAGGTTCTTGAGAATCCAAAAATCTACTATGTAAATATATATTATGCAAGTCAGGTGAGCCGGGGCCGCATAGACTGAATTACCCGCCGATTATTAAGATTTGTTATAATTGGTTTGCAAAAAGAGTTGCCGGGAGACTTCGAGTTTGACAGGCAATACTGAGTGTCTAGTCTTCGGCGTTTATCCTTTCCCAAAGGGATTCCACCTGAATCCGCAGATTCTCCAGGGTGGCCGAGTTCTCTATCACATAGTCTGCGTGCTTTACCTTATCGGAGAGAGGCATCTGAGCTTTTATCCTGGATAGCGCTTCCTCTCTGGAATATCCGTTTCGCGCGGTAAGTCTCTCCATCTGGGACTTTTCGTCGGAAGTTACAACGATCAGCTTGTCGATGAGGTCTTTCATGCCGCCTTTTTCAACGATGAGCGCGGCCTCGATTATGACTACCGGGGCGTTTTCTCTACCGTAGGACTTGACAAGCTCTCTGATCCTTCCGATTATTCTGGGGTGAGTAATCTCGTTGAGCAAATTTCTCTTTGCGTCGTCGTTGAATATGATTTCTCCCAGCTTCTCCCTGTTTAGCGTTCTGTCATCGTTGAGGACTTCTTCCCCGAATTTTTCTACAATATCACCCCAGGCGCGTTCCCCCGGCTCCACGACCGAGCGGGCTATTTCGTCCGCGTCTATTACGCGGGCGCCAAGGCCTTTGAGCATACGGGCGACAGTGCTTTTACCGCAGGCTATATTTCCGGTTAGTCCTATAATCCTCATCGGACTCATTTTAATTCTTTTAGATTTGGGTTTCAAATCATTGATGCGGATAATGCGGTCTGTAAGTCCTGTAATCGCGGGCTTGATAAAATCGTGATTTGGGTATAATAAGTCCTCAAACTTCGCAAGTGCGAAAAGAAAAGGAGGAAGACATGTCCAGAAAGGTAGAGGATGTCAAGAAGGTCGGAGTTGTAGGAGCAGGCACTATGGGGTCGGGAATTGCTCAGGTTGTGGCTTCGAGCGAAAGGGAAGTTGTTCTTATAGATGTTTCGGATGCGGCTTTGGAAAGGGGTATAAAGGGAATTGAAAAAAGTCTCGGAAGGCTCGTTAAAAAAGAGACCATAAGCGAGGAAGACAGCAAGTCCGTACTATCAAGGGTGAAAACCACGACGAAATTTGAGGATTTAAAAGACGTAGACCTGGTAATTGAGGCAGTCTTTGAGGACATGAAAGTAAAAAAGGATATATACAAGAAGCTTGATGAGGCTACGGCGCCCGATGTCGTTCTCGCTACAAACACGTCGTCGCTTCCTATCGTGGAGATTGCTGTGAACACGGGCAGGGCTGACAAGATAGTGGGCATGCACTTTTTTAATCCCGCCCCGGTAATGAAGCTTGTGGAGATCATAAAAGCGCTCACCACTTCGGAGGAAACCGCGCAGTTCGCTTACGATTTTGCAACCGCTCTCGGCAAGGAGCCCGTCAGGACCAAGGACGTGCCAGGTTTTATAGTGAACAGGATTTTAATACCCATGCTGAACGAAGCTGTGTTCGCATATCAGGACGGGGTCGGAACTCCGGAGGATATAGACAAAGCCATGAAGCTCGGGACAAACCAGCCCATAGGTCCTCTGGCGCTGATTGACCTTATCGGACTCGACGTCACCATCGACGTAATGGACGTGTTTTATAAAGAGTTTCAGGACTCGAAATACCGCGCCGCGCCGCTTCTGCGTCAAATGGTCCGCGCCGGCTGGCTTGGAAGGAAATCCGGGAAGGGCTTCTACGATTATTGATACTGAGAGAGACAGACGGATATTGATAATTGCTTTCTTGCAGCGCAGGCAAGGTTGATTGTATGTATTTATTTTTATTAAGGGAATCTCAATGAAAGGATACGGTCGAGATTGAGGGACAGTACATGCTAATACTATTTTGTTTCGATATATTGAGCGGCTTTGTTAAGCCTTTCGAGTACCATATCCTTCCCTATTATGTTCATAACTTCAAAAATTCCGGGGCTTACGGTTCCGCCCGTGAGCGCGACCCTTACGGGCTGGGCGATTTTGCCCAGCTTTAAATCTCTCTCCTCCATAACCTGCTCGAAAACCCCGTGCATATCGTCGATTGTAAAATCTTCGAGCGAGGAGAGTTTCTCGCAGAGGTCCCTGAGCACATCCAGTATTTCGGGTTTTAAAAATTTATCAGCCGCTTTTTCATCGTAATTGACTTGCTCGGCATAAAAGTAGCCGAGTGAGTTCGCTATATCCCTGAGTGTCTTCGCCCTCTGGCTGAGCTCCTTTACAATCATTACCAGTTTTTTGTCCGCCTCGATATCCAGACCCTTTTCCTTTAGAAAAGGTGCCAGAAGCCGGGCGATTTCTTCAGCCGGCTTGTTTCTGATGTACCAGCCGTTTAACCACTCCAGTTTCTCGGGATTGAACACCGCCGCTGATCTTCCGACGTTATCCAGAGTGAATTTCTCGATCAGCTCATCCCTCGAGAATATCTCCTGGTCTCCGTGAGACCATCCGAGGCGCGTCAGATAGTTCACGATAGCTTCGGGCAGATACCCTTCTTCTCTGTAAGCCACTACGGAAGTCGCGCCGTGCCTCTTGCTCAGTCTCTTATTGTCCGGGCCCAAAATCATCGAAACATGCGCGATTTGGGGTATGTCCAATGAGAGGGCTTCGTATATTAGGGTTTGACGAGGTGTATTTATCAGGTGGTCATCTCCTCTGATTACATGGGTAATACCCATCGCGGCGTCGTCCGTCACAACTGCGAAATTGTATGTCGGGAAACCATCCATTTTCAGGATAACAAAATCGTCTATTTCCCTCGCATCGAATCTAACGGTCCCTCTCAGGAGATCCCGCACCTCGATAATTCCCTCATCAGGTGTTAGCAGCCTGATGGCGAAGGGCTTTCCGGGAGCGGCATTTTTTTCCGCCCACTGGCGTTTATAACGGAAAACCTCTCCTTTCCCCTGAGCCTCTTCTCTTTTTTTATTGAGCTCTTCGGGGGTTACGTAGCATTTGTAAGCGTGCCCCGAGTTAAGGAGTCTTTCTGCATAATCCCCGTAAGCCGCCAGTCTGTCCGACTGCCTGAAAGGCCCCTCATCCCAATCGAGCCCGAGCCATTTCATGGCGTCAATTATTTCCTCGATCGATTCCTCCGTCGAGCGCGAGCGGTCCGTATCCTCAATACGAAGAATGAAATTCCCGCCGTAGTGCCTGGCGTAGAGCCAGTTAAATATAGCCGTCCTGGCCCCTCCTATGTGGAGGGACCCGGTGGGGCTAGGCGCGAATCTGGTTCTTACGGTCATGGGGCTAAAATGTTAATTTAGAGTTGTGAGTGAGTCAAATTCAGGAGGCGTTAAAAACACAGTTCCTAATCAAGCAGCTCGTTTTCCAGGAGCCGGTCAAGCTCACCGGTGTTCTCGAGTTCGTACAGCTCGGCGAATCCGCCTATCACTTTATCGCCTATCAGTATTAGGGGAATCGTCCTCCACCTGTATTTCTCCACCAGTCTCAGTCTCAGGTCGGGCTCTGAGCTTAAATCAACCTCCCTGTACTCGAGACCCTTCTTGCCGAGAAGCGCTTTTGCGGCATTGCAATATACACAGTAGATATTTGTATATATAGTTACCCTGGACAATCTTTGCTCCTGTTGAGTGATGATAATGCTTAAGGATTTAATATGCTTGGTTTTTGTAGAGATTCAAGTATTATTCAAATCCCGTCAGCTCATAAGCAACAGGATCGCCACGTTCAGGTGTTTTGGATTTAAATCTAAATCAAGATTAATCATCGCATGACAAAAAGAATAATAATTATCTGCTTATCGGTTATATTTTTGAATTCCTGTTCGGTCGTCAAGTTTATCGGGTATTATAGATCCGCCGATTCCGGGAACGACGGAAAACTTGACGGGCTTGTCTACACCTCCGATGACACCACCTACAGGATCGGCGCCCTACCGGGGGATTGGAAAAGACTCGACATCGAGGGAGGGGATCTGGCCTATAACAGCTTGTTGAGCGATTCGACTATTACCGTTAATTCTACCTGTGATCCGAAAAAGAAAAACTACAGCCTGAAAGCCCTTTCCGAATCGCTGCTGATAGGTATTAAGGATAAAAAAGCTGTAAAAAGAGAAGAGACTTCGGTTGACGGACAAAAAGCGCTTAGCAGCATATATACCGGAAGCATAAACGGTGCGCCCGTAAAGATAGAAACGGTCGTGTTTCGAAAGGGTGAATGCATATATGATTTTACATACGCTTCTCCCCCTGATAGTTTTGACGACGGTGAAGCTGTGTTTGAAGAATTTATATCTCAATTCAGGGTTCTCTAGCAATGTTAGCAAACTATATCGCCAGGCTCGGATCATACTGCATTTCGTTAATTGAGCAGCTGGGAGAGGTAGGAATATTTTTCTACAGGACGATATTCGCCTCCGTCACGCGGCCCTTTAACTTCCGTCTCGTGCTTGAGCAGATAGATGAAATAGGCTTTAAGTCGGTTCCGATAGTAATAGCTTCTGCGATGGCGATTGGTATGGTTATGGTGGTTCAGCTCGCCTGGGGATTCGCGTGGTTCGGTGCCAAGGGGGTTGTGGGGCCTGTTGTATCGCTGTCCTTTGTCCGGGAGCTGGGGCCTGTTGTAACCTCGCTGCTGGTCGGAGGAAGGGTAGGTTCGGGTATTACCGCCGAAATAGGGTCAATGAAGGTAACCGAGCAGATAGATGCAATCAGGACACTTGGTGCGGACCCCATAAGAAAGCTGGTTGTGCCTAGGCTTGTGGCGGCGATAATTTCTTTCCCGTTCCTTGCTATCATCGCCGATTTCACGGGCATTTTAGGCGCCATGATCATGTCGAACATAGACCTCGACGTTAAGCCCAGGCTCTTCGTTTCAAGCATTCTCGAATGGGTTACAATCGATGACTTTGTGAGCGGAATATCGAAAACCTTTTTCTTCGGAATAATAGTCGCCATTACCGGATGTTTTATAGGGATGAAGGCGGAAGGCGGAACACAAGGCGTAGGACGAGCTACTACCGCCACGGTAGTAGTATCACTTCTGCTTATTATTATCGGGGACTTCCTTCTGACAAAGCTCTTTCTTATACTGTAAAGGAACAAAAAGACGCAGCCTGCCGTAGGGTTAAGAAAAACAAATTACCTGATAGGTATATGGACGGCGGCGGTATGCACGGCTTATGTTAGTCGCCCTTCGATTGCCTAATCTCAAGTGCTTCCCTATAGTCTTCATAGTTTTTATAGGCGAGATTAGCGCTCCGTGATTCTCCGGCTTCCGCAGCCCGTTTATACTGCGCGCTCCAGTATTCCATATTCTCCCTCAGCGATTCGAGCGAGTTATTCCGGGCCAGGCTGGATGCTCTCCGGTTTTCGTATTCCATATCATTGGGGCCCGCGCTGTATTTTTGTCCCCATATAGTGTTTTTTTCAGGATTGTAGGAAGCGCTGTCACTGTTTTTTTCCACCGCTACATATTTCTTTTCCTGCTTCTCTCTGTATTCTCTGGAATCACTGAAATCCTGAGCGCCGCTGTAAATAACCTCGTCCGATGTATACGTGACTGTGGAGGTTCCGAGAAACGACTTAAAGTAGCTCGAGTCGACTACATATACAGTAGCTGCGGCCGATCCGAAAATGGTTAAGAGGGTTATGCTCAAAATCTTACCGATGGTTTCCATCTTGTCTTAACCTTCTCCTTGTGCTGAGTCCCGGAGACTTGGCTCTAAGCCGAAGGAGTGATAATTAACAACCTGAATGTCTGCAACTTGCTGTGCTTATTGCAATTTTCCTTTTCTTGCCATAGGTCGAAAGAGATCTTTCAAATTGTGGTTGAGACCTTTTGGTGCGCGCGGGTCCGTTGGAGTTGATTTAACCTTTTGTTCTGAGAATGACTATATTTCAAAACAAATACCCATAATTGTCTATACTGACAAAATTTTACAATCTGTTTCATATTTTGTCAACACAAATAATCTTCCGACTTTTAAAAGGTGGTATTATTATGCTCCTAGTTTTTTTATTAATTATTATCTCTCAATGCTGCTCGTAATTTCATATAATTGATAATTGTCGAATCTCCGGCAACAATTCCTTTGTATATAAAATAGAGATATAATAACAAGTATATAGTAAATATCTCCCGGTTTCTCTATGTGAAATTCAGATCTTGATAAAACCGATAATATAAAATGGATAACATATCGGAAGGCGCTCTCTTTACAGATCAATACCAGCTAACCATGGCCCAGCTTTATTACAGCTTCGGGCTGCATGAAAATCATGCACAGTTCGATCATTTTTTCAGGCATTACCCGGATTACGGCTCGCATAAAGCAGGGTACTGTATAAACGCGGGTTTGGAATCACTTACGGAGTGGATGGAAAATACCCGGTTCGGCGATGAGGAAATCGGCTATTTGAGAGAACAAAGCGGCCAGGCCGGATCCAGGATTTTCAGAGACGATTTTCTCGATTGGTTAAGGAAAAACGGCACTTTCGGAGACATTACCATGTATTCGATCCCCGAAGGAAGGGTTGTTCATCCCAACGTTCCGGTGACGGTAATACAGGGCCCTCTGGCGATGTCGCAGATTCTGGAATCCCCCCTCCTGAATAAGATTAATTATCAGATATTGATAGCCACGAAGGCGGCTCGTATAAAAGAAGCGGCGCGCGGACAGCCCATTCTGGAATTCGGGATGCGCCGTGGACATGATAAAGGGGTCAATGCCGGAGTCAGGGCCGCGCTCGTAGGCGGGGCGGATTTTTCGTCGAACGTGGGGATTTCGCACATTTTAGGCTTCCGTCCCAAGGGAACCCACGCCCATAGCATGGTTCAGGTATTTATGGCTCTAGGCGAAGGGGAGCTCGGGGCTTTCAGGGCGTATGCAGATGTGTATCCTGATGACTGCGTTCTCCTTGTAGATACGGTTAACACTCTGGAGAGCGGCGTCCCGAATGCTATAAAGGTTTTCGAGGAATTAAGAAGAAAGGGCCATAAACCGCTCGGAATCAGGCTCGATTCGGGTGATCTCGCGTTTCTCTCCATTCAGTCTGCGAGGATGCTCGATGACGCAGGTTTTTCCGACGCCAAAATAGTGCTTTCGAATCAGCTCGACGAGCTTGTTATCTGGCAGATAATAACCCAGATTGAAGACGAAGCGCCCCGCTACGGAGTCGATCCGGACCGCTTGATCAAGAGGCTCGTATATGGAGTGGGAACAAGGCTTATAACATCTAAAGGTGATTCAGCGCTGGACGGTGTTTATAAACTCGTGGCGGTTATGGAAAGCGGGGGATGGGTGCCCGCGATAAAGCTGTCCGAGACTCCGCAGAAAACCCTGAATCCCGGCAATAAAAAGCCGTGGCGTATTTACGATAAAAGGGGGAATGCCACAGCCGATCTTCTTGCGATCGACGGAGAAGACCCGAAAGGGATGAACCTTATCCAGATGCGGCATCCCTCAGACCATACAAAACAGAGAGTAATGGGAAGAGACGAAGTCAGCAAGACAGAGCCCCTCCTGGTGAAGGTCAGGGATCGAGGAAAGATAGTTTATGATTTCCCATCGATTGAGGAGCTCAGGAAGAAGAGAGAGTATGATACGGAACATCTCGACCCGGGTGTAAGGCGTTTAGTGAATCCGCATATTTATCATGTCTCACTCTCGGAGAAGCTCTGGAATCTCAAGCAGAATGTAATTCAATCTATCGAGAACAAGAGCGGATGAGTTTGTTTGCCCCGTTTAGAATAGCATTTTAATAACTCGAATTAAGTAAGTGACAGCAGTCATTTTCTTCCGGGCTTTGGGCATGAACACGTTGTTGGCATATAATTTATCGCCAATCGGGGCGGGTAAAGAAATCGGCGTCGCAGATTGTTTGTTTTATTTTTCCCGGCCGGATAATTTTGCGGCAATGCTGTCCAGTTTTTCATGAAGCTCCCGCTGTCGGGCCGACAGCTCCTCCACCTTGTTTCTGAGGCCCTGTATCTCGTGTTCAGAGTCTGTATATTGATCCTTTCCGTTTTTATAACCACCTATGTCCAGCCTCAGAATATCCGGTCTCGAGAAATGCCCGGCGCCGTCGATGACGGCCTTTGCCCGGATGATCATATCCCTGTCTATATCTGCGTAGATTATTTCCTCTTTTCCGTATACGGGTCCGGCGAGGTAATCCCCTCTCGGATTTATGATCCCGCTTCCGCCGGGGTAATCCCAGAGCGTCTGCTTCTTGAGAGGGAAGCTGTCGGGAATCATTTTATCCGTGATGTGACCTGAAGAAGCGATGACAAACACCTGTCCTTCAAAGGCGTACTGGCGGCTCGCGAAATCCATCGTCGGCTTAACGAAGCCGTGCCCGGCCCAGAGACCGGCGTGTATCTGCTCCCCCTTTTGGTACATCGCGTATTTCGCGAGAGTCATGTGGTGCTCGTAGCAGAAGAACCCGCCTATTTTACCTACTTCGGTATCGAAGACATTCAAATCTTCTTCGCCCCCCATTCCCCAGATGCACTTCTCGCTGTCTATCGACATGAGCTTCCTGTGCTTTCCCAGCATGGTGCCGTTCTTGTCTATATAGAGTATCGTATTATACAGAGTTCCGCCTTCCCTTTCGTTTACACCCAGCACTACATAAGCGCCCGCCTTTGCCGCTGCCCTACAGAGTTTGTCGGTGTCTTCATCCGGTATCTCGACAGAGTTCTTGTAAAGCTCGGTGTAAGCGTCCAGAACGAGCTTCCTTCCCTCTATTGAGCCCAGATCCTTGGGCCAGTACGGGTATGCGGGGATGATGGCTTCGGGAAATACGATCAGGCTCGCGCCTCCAGCGGCCGCCTCCTCGATCAGGCTTACAATCTTCCCGACTGTCTCTGCCTTGTTTAGGAAAACGGGGGCTGTCTGTACGGCTGCTGCCGTAAATTTTCCGGTTTCATTTTCCAACTTGTGTACCTCCCCGCAAAGCTATTGTGTATCTATCAACTTTAGTAATGCCATTATCCCATGAACATTGAGCCTGTGTCAACGTCGTATATGCGACATATTGTCCCCGGAAGCTACTTAATGACTTAAGTGCAGCCCCGGCTCCTCTTTTAGTATACTGGAATCTTTAGAAGGGGATCGGTTTTTGTGGCGAGTATAATATTACGGGCTTAGCGGTTTTAAATGGCGGGCCTTATCTTTGTTGAGAAAGTCTCCATTGTTTTTAAGACGTCCTTGAAGTCGCCGCTCAGTATATGAAGTATAAAGTGTGATACACTGGCTTCGATATAGTCCCTTATTCCGGTGATTATTTTCTCGGGCCCTCCCCTGAGAGTCTCTTCTTCCGGAAATCGCTTATCCTCGTTAATTTCGAGGTTTCTTCTGAGAGATACAACGAAATTATCTTTTTTCTCTTCATCGAGGAGTTTATTCAAATACCCAAGTTTTTCCTTGATCCCTTCGGGTGTGAGTCCCACAGGCTGCCATCCGTCCCCGTACCTCGCTGCACGCTCAATCGCCCTCTCGCTCCCGCCCCCTATCCAGATCGGCGGGTGCGGCTCCTGGAGCGGTTTGGGTAAAAATTTTATATCCGAGAACGAAATATAGTTCCCCTTATAGACGGGGCTGTCCCTTGTCCAGAGTTCTTTCAGGACTTCGATATACTCATCGGTGGTAGCGCCGCGTTTTTCAAAAGGGATACCGAGCGCGTCGAATTCATCCCTCATCCAGCCTGTTCCCGCCCCCACTATGATTCTCCCCCCGGAAAGCGTGTCAAGAGTGGATATCATCTTTGCGAGCACGACGGGGTTTCTGTAGGGAAGTATTAAAACGCTCGTGCCGAGGGATATATTCTTTGTTTTCGCGGCAACGAAACCGAGCGTGGTTATGGGGTCCAAGAAAACGTGGCCGAAGCCTTCGTGGGAATCGGGTATTACGATATGATCGCTCACCCAGAGTGAATCGTATCCCAGGTCCTCGGCTAAAACGGCAGTTTTAAGGATATTTTCCCTTGAGGCGTACTTCCCGAAATTTGGAAGAGAAATGCCGAATTTCATCCTGGAATTATAACTAACTATCGGTGTTGATGCGCTCCGAAAAGCTGTGCGGTTTTCGGTATGACTCAAAATTAACTATTCTTGGCAAGCAATATGCTTTCTTTCTCAAGGTAATTTTTAAAGCTGAGCACCTTTTTCACATATCCGAACGTTTTCCTGTTGGCGCTGAGCGCCTTCTCGAAATTTGACGGACCGTAATTGTAGGCCGCAAGCGCGTTCTCGGTATTGTCGTAGCGTTCCGCAAGGAAAGACAGGTACCGTATGCCCAGTTTTACATTTACCAGCGGGTCGTATAATGATTTCCTCCCGTTATACGAAATCCCGTTCTCCTTTGCTACGTATTCTCCTGTTGTCGGCATTACCTGCATGAGTCCGATAGCCCCTCGGTTTGATACGGCGCGGGGCGCGAATTCGCTCTCGACTTGTATGACCGCAAGTATGAGATAGGGGTCGAGATCCTTGTAATTATCACATTCCTCGACGATCAGTTTAGAGAGCTTTCTGGCGTTGGCCGATGTAATTTTATCTGAAAACCTGAGTATGAATAAAAATACCTCGGCTTCTTCAGGTGTCATATCCTCTATATCCGCTTCATCCGCTTCGTTATTCTCCGCGATTATCACTTCATGCGGTTTAAGAGAATTGGAATGTTCCGGTCTATGAGGCTCGGCGAGTAGCCCTGCATAAGCGGGTTTTTCTTCCATTACAGGATTTTTTGATTTAACAAAGAAAAAGATCGAGAAAAAAAAGAACAAGGAAAAGAGAGACAATTTAACAAAACCCAGGAGGGTAAGCATAACAAAATCATAAGCTGTTTTGATCATATTCGTTACTCCATTCGAATGTATGGGGAAACTAAGCTCGGCTGAGGATATTAGATTAGTTTATTTATGTTCTTTAGACTTGGGGGTGTTATCCGACCTCTTGAAGTTATAACTATTCTTATTTACCGATTTGAACCGCTCAAAATCAGATATGTAATTTTCTTTTACAAGTTTTACGATTTTCGCCGGTTCGTCGGTATGATCGTTTACAGTATATTCTAAAAGTTGTTTTTTTCCACCCACTTTAATTATTCCCGTAATACTTCCAAATATCTATTGATTTTGAGCTCTTCGGGTAATACTATAAGTGGTGAGAGAATCTTGTCAAGGGGTGTTGTTCGCAAACGCAATATGCGCGATGCCCCTATTGACAGAGTAAAACTCATTGTAACACTTATTACTTTCCGCAATAGCTTACAAATTAATCTCTGTGTAAACGTTATGTACAGGATTGCTTCTATCTCTGTATTTTCTATTTTTACTGATTTAAATGCCAGGTAAGCGGGGAAGCGTTTTCCAGTCGCGCTCGGCGTCCTAAAAGAGCGCGGAGACTTTCGGGACGGCCTTCTTGACCGTCAAATCTTTTCGTGTTAGTTTTTAGGGCGAATTATGAAAAGAACATTTCAACCTCACGTTAAAAAAAGATTACGGGTACACGGGTTCCGCGAGAGAATGAGCACCAAGGGCGGAAGACGGACGTTGAAGAGGCGAATAGCAAAAGGCAGGCACAGTCTCACGGTGCAGCGCTGGAAGAAATGAGCTTTGTTGTGAGTTCTTCTTTCCCAAAAGAATTAAAAATCCGAAAGAGCTCTGAATACGAAAAGATATTTGGGAAGAGCAAGAAGCTCCATACAGAGCATTTTAATATTATGTACATGCCCAACACTTTGGGATACTCCAGAGCCGGTTTTGTGGTTGCCAAAAAGAACGTGCCTGGTGCAGTAGGGCGAAATCGTGTCAAGAGGGTACTTAGAGAGGTTTTCAGACAAAACAAATCCCTTTTTGATTCCCTGGATGTATTGTTTGTGGCGAAGAAGGGCAGCGAAACGCTTGATTACTGTCTGGCAAAGAAAGAGATCGAAGAAATAATCAGGTCTGAATTGTCATGATATCAAGTTCTTTAGTATACCTTGCTGCTTTATTAATAAAGGCCTATAAATATTTGATTTCCCCTATTTTGCCGTCTTCTTGCAGATTCTATCCCAGCTGTTCGGAGTATGCGCTGGACGCTTTAAAAAAATACGGATTCGTTAAGGGTCTATGGCTCGCGGTGAAAAGAATCGCAAGGTGCCACCCGCTCAGTTCCGGCGGATATGATCCGGTGCGTTAAAAGGTCGAGGGGATGTCGAACAACAAGTTAAATTACATTATTTTCCTGGTACTATCGTTTGCTATAATTTTCGGTTATACATACTTTTTTTCAAAACCTGCCAATCAGCAGCAAAAGCAAAACGGGCGGCAGGCGGCGGAGCAGTCCACACCGGCCCCGGCAACAACCTCTCCCGCCTTCACAAATGATTTTAATGAAAGCCCGGCCTCGAATAACAACACCATTCATTCTTCTCCCGAAGGTGAACTAGTAAGTATAGACACCCCTCTTTACCACGGAGTTCTGGATACGGCGGGCGGAAGGATATTTAAATGGGAGCTTAAAAAATATAAACAGAACACGAACGGCTCGGCTCCGATCAATCTATTCTTTGATTCACCTCCCGGTTTCAGCACATTACTAAGACTCCAGGGGTACGAGGTTCCCGAGCTGATTCCCTTTAAGTACAGTGGGGATAGAAATGTTAGTGTAGAAGACGGCAGCAAGGAGCTTGTATTTGAATGGAGTTCTCCCGGGGGAATAACAGTAAAGAAGTTCTACGAGATCGATTCTTCAAACTACGTTTTAAAGCAGAGGTTTGAAGTCACCAATCCGGGCGACACGCCCGTTCAGGAAAAACTCGATATCAGATGGTACGGCAAAGTCGAGCAGCATGGAAGGGGCGGAAACACAAAGAGCTTCATTACCCTTGTCTCAAGTGATGTGGAAAGAGTGGAGAAGCAGCCTGATGAAACTCGCAATTACAGGGGTGTAATAGAATGGTTCGGATACTCTGAAAAATATTTCATGTCCACTTTTCTTCCGGAAACAGGAGCGGAGACAACGATCAGCCTTAGCCCTCTCGATCAGGAGGGGCTCGTCAGGGCTCTATATAGTTATCCCGCAGATACCATACCCGCGGGGAAAACCTCTATAAAGAACTGGGAGGTTTATCTAGGCCCTCTCGAATCCGAAGATGTCAATGTGGCCGGCTACAATCTGGAGGAGGCAATCAATTACGGGTGGGTCGGGTTTTTGGCAAGGCCGCTTCTGGAATTTCTGAAATGGCTAAACGAATTTTTTCATAATTACGGCATATCCATCATCGTGATAACGGTTCTCATCAGGCTGGTTTTCCTTCCTCTTACAATCAGAAGCATGGTTTCCATGAAACAGATGCAGGTAAAGATGGAAAAAGTAAAGCCCAAGATGGAAGCGCTGAAAGAGAAATACAAAGACGATAAGGCAAAGCAGAATTCAGAGCTTATGAAACTGTACAGCAGTCACGGTATAAACCCCTTAAGCAGTCTGGGCGGCTGCTTTCCGCTTCTGTTGCAGCTTCCCGTTTTCGTTGCCCTTTACGATGTACTGTTGCATTCGATAGAACTCAGGCACAGCTCTTTTTTATGGATAAACGACCTATCGGAGCCTGAGACGCTGTTTGATATTCCGGGCATCGGCATTCCATTTAGAATACTGCCGCTACTTATGGGCGTTTCGTGGTTTATTTCTCAGAAGATGACCCCTATGACGCCTGCCGCCGGCGGTGAAAATATGCAGCTGCAGATGAAACTGATGCAATTTATGCCTATAATCTTTACTGTGATGTTTTGGGGATTGCCATCGGGTTTAATACTCTACTGGACTGTGAGTAATATACTTTCGATTGGTCAGCAAATCTATGTAAACCGTCGTGTTATTGCTCCAAAAGGAGGATAATCATGGGATTAGCAATAGAAAAAGAAGGGAAAACGGTTTCCGAAGCCACCATAAGCGCGTGTGAGGAATTAGGGGTAGCCAGAAGTGAAATTGATGTCGAGGTTCTGGAGGAGGGTTCCAAAGGTGTTTTGGGAATAGGGGGTAGAAAGGCAAAAGTCAGGGTTACTGTAAAGAATGAAAACCTGAGCGAAAAAGGGCTCAGGTCGAAAAAAGCGCTCGAAGATATTCTGGAATATTTAGTGCCGACTTATTCAGTCAGCATCAGAGAAAATCCTGATAAGATCAAACTCGATATCAGGGATACGAATGATAAGGGTCTCCTCATAGGGAAAAGGGGCGACATGATAAAAGCGCTCGAATACGTTGTCGGCAAGATTGCGGCTCGGTCGTGCAGTGACGGTAGGGAAAAAAGGGTGTCGATAGATGTGGACGGTTATAAAAGAAGGAGAGACGATAAGGTCACCAGGCTTGTTAAGGAAACGGCCAAGAAGGTACGAAAGATGAAAAAGCCCGTATCGCTAGAGCCTATGTCCGCTTCGGAACGGAGAATAGCGTACATCGCGCTAAAAAGAGAACGCGGCGTAAGCTATGAGACCAAAATGGATAAGGATCAAAAAAGAATTATTATAACTCCCGTAACTAAAGGGCAGTAAATTCGGGATTCAAGATTGATATTTAGCGGTTTTAGAGTCGTCACAGGAAAAGAATCTTTACCGGGAGGACATAAATGAGCAAGGATAAGCCTACTAAAACAGAAGACGAATATTTCGTCAGGGAAGAGGCGGAAAAAGCCAAAAGACTGAAAGAAAAGGTAAGCCAAGAGGCCGCTCTTGAGGAAAGGGAGAGGATTAAAGGGATATGCTATATGAAATGCCCCAAATGCGGCGGGGATCTAAATGAGGTTGTCTTCAGGGGTATAAGCATCGACCGGTGCAGCGTGTGCAGCGGTGTGTGGCTCGATAACGGGGAGCTTGAAAAATTGGCCGGAGAAGAGGATAAAAGCGTAATCGGGGATATCATAGGTTTATTCGCTGGAAAGAAATAAACACCGGGAATTTATTACCTGAGAGATTTAAAAAAATCCTTAAGAAGGTTTGAGCAGTCGCTCATAGAGACGCCTTCGGTATATTCAATCTTATGATTTAATTTACCGTCGCTGCCTATTTTGTACACGGAGACAACCGCGCCCGCCTTCGGGTCCCTCGTTCCGAATACAAGGCGGCTTGTCCTGGCGAGCACTATAGCCCCTATGCACATTACGCAGGGCTCGACTGTCACGTAGATTGTGGTTCCGTCGAGCCGCCAGCTGCCGAGCTTTTCTCCAGCCTTCTTTATCGCGATTATTTCAGCATGCGCGGTGGGATCGTTGGTGCTCTCCCGCAAATTATGCGCTCGGGAGACTACTCTTTGAGACTTGTCTACTATGACGGCGCCGATAGGAACTTCACCGATACGCCCGGCTATCTCGGCTTGTTCGATAGCCAGGCGCATGTATTTTTCGTCATCGGCGTGTGTCATCAAATAAAGATGCCGGTCCGGAGATTAAAAACTGTTACTTCCTAGCGCTGAACTTGATCCCGGCTTTGTTTCTATCCCATGTCTTATCGGTAATCTCTTTTATCTCCGCAACCTTGATTTTCTGTGTGGCGGTTACAGGGAATCCGTCTTCGTAGACCTCAATGAACCTAGGAACCATAGCTACCATGACCTTTTCGGCCATCCACTTACTGAACTCCACAGGATCGAATTCTGCTCCCTGTTTCAAGGTAACGTTCAGTTTTATTTCGTCATCCGAGACATTGGGGAGCCTTATACCGACAGCCACAGCTTCCTGTATGGCTTCATATTGCATCGCCACGTCCTGTACAGCTATGGGGTCAACGTTTTCCCCGGACACCCTTATTCTGCTGAACCTTCCGACAAAGTAATATCTGCCGTCTATTCCGCGCGCGAAAAGGTCGTCGGAATTGAAGAATCCGTCGTCGTCAAAGGCCTCTCTCGTTCTCCTCTCGTCCTTGAAGTATTCGTTAAGAGTCGTATGCGGTACAAGAGGTTTGATATATACCAGACCTTTTGCCTCTTCAGGCGGTGTGGGGTCTTCATACGGATCCCAGAACGGCCTCAGCACCTTGCTCTGGTCCTGAGGGTCCCTCAATTCCACATAGTAACCCTCCATCGGGAAACCGGACGATCCCGGACGGTGATCCTCCGGGTCTTTCCAGAGCACCATTCCCATCTCGGTCGAGCCGTACCCGTCTATAACCCTCACTCCGAATCTCTCCTGAAACTCCTGCAGGTTTCTCGGCGCAGGCGAGCCCAGCATTATTCTGATCTTGTGCTTTTTGTCCCAATCACCGGGTTCCGCCGCCCAGAGATACTCGGCTACGGCTCCCAGCATGTTAACACAGGTCGCGTCGCACCCGGCGGCCCATTTCCAGAAGCTCGACGCCGAGAATCTGGGGAAAAACACCGCCGTCGCACCCGCTCCCATTGCGCTGAATAGACACATAACCTGAGCGTTCGCATGCCCCAGGGAAAGTATACTCATCAATACGTCCTCGCTTCTTACCCCTTGCTGCTGGAGATATGAACGCACGGTCATAACGACTCCTCCGTGGTCTCTCGCCACACCCTTGGGCATTCCGGTGGTACCGGACGTAAACATGCATCTCTCCATATCGTCGGTTGACACGTCGACTCCGGGATTCGCATTTGAAAAGTTATCGAAGGTTGAGAATGGGAGAGTTTTTATACCCCCGATATCAGCCGGGACGCTTCCGGGATCACCTGTCATGAATATCACCTTAAGCTCTTTTAAATCCTTGGCGATCTCCTCAAGAAAAGGCACACTGCCCGGGTCCACAACGAGCGCGACCGTTTCAGAATAGTTGATCACGTATGCCAGCCTTTCACCTTTTTCGTCCTTATTGATAGGGACCTGCACGGCTCCTATTTTGTGGATGGCAATGATCGAGGCAACGTATTCCGAGCAATTCAGCATGTACATACCTACTTTATCGCCCTTCTTGATGCCGAATTCGTCTTTTAATCCGTTTGCTACCCTGTTTGCCCATTCGTTGGTTTCCTTGTACGAATAGCTTTCAACTATTTCCCCATCACCATTTCCCACTCTGAACATGGTTTTGTCGGGGAATTGTTCCGCCCCCATCTCAAGGCACTTTGTAATAGGCTGCCATTCTGTTGTGTCCTCAAATGTCCCGAACGGAAGATTTCCATCACCCAGGTATTTTGCGTCGCGAGGTTTAAATAATAAACGCATAAAAGCCTCCTTAGAGTTTTAATAGGTTTTTAGCAGTATAAAAGATTCAATTTATTACAATAAAATTGTAGAATAAATTTGTCAACCTCATAATCCTATGGGGAGTAGTAGGGATCAAAGATAATAAAGGATTTTATCTGTATTTTAGGATAATCTGTTTAAAAATCGGTACTGGTCTAAATCTCTGAAAATATAAGAATGTATTTGAGTAGCGCGGGTATTAGGTTATCATTCTAAGCTGCTTTCTTATCCTGAAACATCTCAAGGATTCATATTGAATATAACAACCGACGTCACTTTATTCATAGTGGGACTGGTGGCCCTTTTTCTGGGGGGCGAGGGTTTGGTGAGGGGAGCGTCTCGTCTGGCGCGCATCCTCGGGATTAATCCTGTCGTCATAGGGCTTACTATTGTCGCGTTCGGCACCTCCGCTCCCGAGTTCGTTGTGTGTCTGATAGCCGCCTTAAAGGGGTCGAGCGATATAGTGCTGGGCAATATAGTGGGAAGCAACATTTCGAATATAGGTCTTATCCTGGGGTTAGCGGCATTAATAAGCCCTTTATTAATTCAGATTAAGCTGGTAAAGGTCGAGGTTCCGGTGATGATCGTCATTTCTCTCGTGTTTTACGGGATGGCGTGGAGTCTCGGAATCGGACGAATCGGAGGAGCGGCCCTTTTTATCACATTGATAGGCTTCGGCGTTTATAGTTATTACGATGCCACTAGGGAACCATACAAGGTAGAGCGTGAGTATGAAGAGTTTCTGGGGGCAAAAAACGGCATAGGGAAACAGGTGCTTTTTTTGATTATCGGATTGGCGGGGCTCGTCATAGGCGCCCGTTTTGTTGTAGACTCCGCAATTTCAATGGCGAGGGTATTCGGGGTGAGCGAACTAATGATCAGCATAACCGCTGTCGCAATAGGGACATCCCTCCCCGAACTTTCTACATCCATCGTTGCCGCTCTGAAGAAGGAGCATGATATCGTGGTCGGCAATATCATAGGCAGCAATATATTCAACATGGGAATACTTGGACTTGTGTCGGTTATACATCCGATAAGCGTAAGTCCCGGGCTCTTAAAATTCGAGTTCCCGGTAATGATATTTATGACGATACTGGTCTTCCCTATTATGAGAACAGGGCATAGAGTAAGCAGGATCGAGGGGGCGTTGCTTCTGATATTTTACTCGGCCTTTATTTTTATGCTGTTCAGATAGCTCACAGTTCATCGCGCGCGGAATTTGAGGCCGGTTTTATTCCTGTCCCAGGTTTTTTCCGTTATTTCTTTAATTTCGGCGACCCTGATTTTTTGCGTCGCAGTTACCGGGAATCCGTCCTCGTAGACCTCGATGAATCTAGGAACCATGAAAACAGGGGCTCTTTCGGCCATCCATTTGGAGAATTCCACAGGATCGAATTCCGCTCCCTTTTTAAGCGTTACATTGAGCTTGATTTCGTCGTCCGATACGTCGGGCAGTCTGATACCGACAGCAATCGCCTCCTGTATCGGCTCGTACTGGTTTGCGACATCCTGTACTGCGATAGGGTCAACGTTTTCGCCCGAGACGCGTATTCTGCTGAATCTGCCCTGAAAGTAATACCTGCCGTCAATTCCCCTGGCGAACAGGTCATCCGAATTGAAAAAACCGTCGTCATCAAAGGCTTCCCTGGTGCGCCTTTCATCCTTGAAGTACTCGTTTAACGTGGTATGCGGTATAAAGGGTTTTATAAATAGAAGACCTTTGGTTTCATCGGGCGGCTTCGGATGTTCCTCCGGGTCCCAGAACGGACGCAAGACTTTGCTCGTGTCTTCCGGGTCTCTCAGCTCCACGTAATACCCTTCCATAGGATAGCCGGACGAGCCGGGACGCGTGTCTTCGGGGTCTTTCCAGAGCACCATTCCCATTTCGGTCGAGCCGTATCCGTCTATGGTGCGTGTGTTGAAACGCTCCTGGAACTCATTTAAGTTTCGCGGCGCGGGCCCTGACAGCACCATCCTTATTTTATGCTTCTTGTCCCACTCCGTGGGCTCCGCAGCCCATAGGTACTCGGCAACCGCTCCGAGCATATTAATGCATGTGGCCCCGCACTCGGCCGCCCACTTCCAGAAATTCGATGCCGAAAAACGGGGATAGAAAACCGCAGTAGCTCCGGCGCCTATCGCGGTGAAGAGACACATCACCTGAGCGTTGGCATGGCCCAGGGTTAAAACACTCATCAATACGTCTTCACTCCTTACCCCTTGTTGCTGGAGGTATCCCCGTACTGTGAGTACGACCCCGCCGTGGTTTCTGGAAACGCCTTTGGGCATGCCGGTAGTGCCAGAGGTGAACATACACCGCTCGACGTCGGATGTTTTTATGTCCACACCCGGATTCTCGTCGGAAAATTGACTAAATGTGTTGAAAGGCAATACCTCAATGCCGGCAGTCTCTTCCGGAAGGTCCTTACCGTCTCCTGTTACGAATATGTTCTTCAGGTGGTTCAGATCGCCTGCGATCTGCTCGACTATCGGGAGGCTCTCCTTATCGACCACTAACGATTTCATCTCGGAGTAATTGATTATGTATCCGAGCCTTTCCCCTTTTTCGTCCTTATTTATGGGTACCTGCACAGCGCCCGCCTTGTGTATTGCGATAATAGATACGATATACTCGGAGGAATTAAGCATGTATATGCCTACTCTATCGCCTTTGATAATTTGGTAATCATTTATCAGTCCGTTGGCAACCTGATTGGCCCGGTTGTTTGTCTCTTTATAGGTATAGTCTTCAACCAGATTTCCGTCCCTGTCGGCTACCCTGAACATAGTTTTGTCCGGGAACATTTCGGCGCCTTTTTCAAGGTACCTGGTTATAGGCTTCCATTTGCCAGTGTCGTCGAAAGTGCCGAACGGGAGGGTCCCCTCCCCGATATATTTTTTATCACGCGGCTTGAATAATAAAAGCATAAATTCCCACCCCTTGCTTTAACTCGAATGAATTTAGGAATATAGGGTGCCAAGATTATTTGTCAACCCGGACTTCGGTGTTGAGGCTTGATTATTGCGTCATAACCTATCCGTCTGGATTAATAATTTACCCTTGTTGCTTCTTCTCTCCGGCAATCGAAATAAAATTGCGGAGTATATCTTTTCCGTGCTTCGTGAGTATGGATTCGGGATGGAACTGCACCCCTTCGAGCAGGTGCTCCTTGTGCCTTAGTCCCATAATTTCTCCCTCCTCGGTCCATGCGGAAATTTCAAATGTCTCTGGTATGGTGTCTTTACCGACCAGAAGGGAGTGGTATCTTGTGGCTTCAAACGGATCGGGTATATCTCTGAATATCCCCTTGCCGTCATGGTGTATTTGAGAGGTTTTCCCGTGAAGGAGTCTCCCGGCGCGTATAATTTCCGCCCCGTAAGCATAGGCGATAGACTGATGACCGAGGCAGACTCCGAGAATGGGCAGGCGACCCGCGAATTCCCTTATCACATCAACCGAAATACCGGCCTCTTTAGGCGTGCACGGTCCGGGAGAGATGACTATCATATCGGGATTAAGCTCGCCCACTTCCTCAAGGCTTATTTTGTCGTTACGGTTCACCGTCACTTCTTCGCCCAGCTCGGCCAGGTAGTGAACGAGGTTGTAGGTAAATGAATCGTAATTGTCTATCATTAATATCATCTTTTATCTCCGAAAATCCTTCCGGTATCACAAGCCCGTCTTTGCCGCTTCGACCGCCTTTACGAGGGCTTTCACCTTGTTGACGGTTTCCTGATATTCCCTTTCCGGGTCCGAGTCCGCTACTATGCCCGCGCCCGCCTGTATAAAGATTACACCATCCTTTATTACGAAGGTTCTTATTGTTATACAAGTGTCCATGTTGCCTGAAAAACTGAAATAACCGACGGCCCCTCCGTAAGCCCCCCGTCTGCTCGGCTCGAGTTCCTCTATTATCTCCATTGCCCTTACCTTGGGAGCGCCTGATAGAGTACCTGCGGGAAAAGTAGCTTTAATCACATCGAAGGCGTCCTTGTCCGGACGGAGCCTGGACACGACGTTGGAGACGATATGTATAACGTGGGAATATCTCTCAATCGTCATGAGCTCATCCACTTCGACACTTCCCGTTATCGATATTCTCCCCAGATCGTTTCTCGCAAGATCGACGAGCATGATGTGCTCCGCCCGTTCTTTAGGGTCTGCAAGAAGCTCTTTCTCAAGTTTCCTGTCTTCGGTCTCCGTTCCGCCCCTCGGCCTGGTTCCGGCAATCGGGCGGCTTACGACCTCGTCGTCCTCCACCCGTACCATGACCTCGGGTGAGGAGCCTACGAGCGTTTCAGTGTCCGTTTTCAGGTAGAACATATAAGGAGAGGGGTTCAGCACCCTGAGCGCTCTGTAGAGGTCGAACTGATCGACATCGAGCCCGGTCTTCCAGCGCTGCGAAATAACGGCCTGGATTATGTCCCCCGCTTTGATATATTCCTTGGTCTTCTTAACCGCCTCTCTGAAGTCCTCTGGTGTGAAATTGGATTCAAGCTCCGTCGTGTTAATTTTCTTTGAATTTTCGTTCTCTTTCCGGTAGGGGGAAACCGCCGTTCGCAGTTTCGTAATAATGTTCTCTATCTTTTCTACCGCGTAGCCGTAGGCTTCCTCGGCCCTTTCGGGGTGTGAGACATAAGCGTTGTAAATAATCTTGATTTTGTGGTTGACGTTATCGAATACGAGCACCGAGTCGGTAATCATAAAAAGAGAATCCCAGAGCTTGAGCTCATCTTCATTTTCGTCGGGCAGGTCTTCTACGAACCTTACTATATCGTAGCCGAAATATCCTACGGCGCCTCCGTGAAATCTCGGCAGCTCATCGGTCGTAACGGGCTTATACCTCGAGAGAAGCTCTCTCATGCAATCAAACGGGTCTCCCTTCCTATTCGTTAATTTCCCGTCCTCGATTATTTCAATATCGGTACCCTTCGACCTGAATATGATGGACGGCTCGGTTCCGAGGAAGCTGTATCTTCCCCATTTCTCTCCTCCCTCCACACTTTCGAGAAGAAAGGCGTAATCCCCTGTCTCGATCTTCCTGAAGGCCGATACAGGGGTATCGAAATCCGCTAAAACCTCTTTCCAGACAGGGATAAGATTCCCCTTTTTTAACTTCTTTTTAAACTCACCGAGGGAAGGGAAAATCATGGCAAGAAAGAATAAAAGCCGTAAAATTAAAGTCAAGCTTGTCCTTTAAGAGATACGCCGATAGTGTATTCTCTATATCGGAATTTTCTCAAGATACATTCGGAGCTTTGATATTCCGTCAGGACCGGGCTAATTGGCAAGCCCTCAATTTATAAAATGATCGGAGGTTAAACTGATGCCGCATATAAATTCGCAGATTTTCAGGGAATACGATATAAGGGGGATAGTGGACGAAGACCTGAACGAGGACGTGCTGGAAAGGATAGGCAGGGCCTACGGCACTTATATAAAAAATTACGGCGCAAGCACTGTGTCCGTAGGCAGAGACTGCAGGCTGAGCTCGCCCGAATACGCTAAGGCAATGACAAGGGGCATCAATTCGACCGGAATAAACGTGATAGACATTGGCATGGTAAGCACACCCATGCTGTACTTCTCACTCTACAACTTGGATGTCGGCGGAGGGGTAATGATCACGGCAAGCCATAATCCCGGTGAGTACAACGGGATAAAGCTCTCCCGCGGCAGGGACTCGGTGTTCGGTAAAGAGATACAGAAGATAAGGGAGATTGCCGAAAGGGGAGAATTCGCTTCAGGCTCGGGCTCATACAGTGATACGAGTGTCGAGGAGAAATACGTCGAATTTTTGAAGGAGAATCTGGATATCAAACCCGGGATAAGGGTAGGAGTGGATTACGGAAACGGCATGGTGGGTATTATCGGGCCGAGAGTGTTCAGGGAGTTCGGATGTGAATTGACCGAGCTTTATGTGAAGCCCGACGGCACGTTTCCAAACCATCACCCTGACCCGACAGTAGTGGAAAACCTGAATGAGTTAATAAGGACCGTGAAAGATAACGAGCTTGAGCTCGGAATCGGTTTTGACGGCGACGGTGACAGGATAGGAGTCGTCGATGAGAAGGGCCGGATAATATGGGGCGACATGCTGGTGCTGATTTACGCGATGGACGTGATTTCGCGAATTCCCGGTGCGAAAATAATAGGAGACGTCAAGTGTTCCAACCGGCTTTTTAACTCTATCAACGAGGCGGGCGGGGAGTCGATAATGTGGAAAACCGGGCATTCCCTGATCAAGGATAAAATGAAAGTAGAGAACGCCTCTCTTGCCGGGGAGATGAGCGGACATATATTCTTTGCAGATAAATTCTTCGGCTACGATGACGCGCTTTATGCCGCGCTTCGCCTGCTGGAAATTATTTCAAAGACCGGAAAAAGCGTATCAGAGCTTTTGGAAGATGTACCCCCGGCAGTCTCAACCCCGGAAATTCGGGTCGATTGCCCTGAATCTATAAAGTTCGAGGTGGTTGAGAAGGTTAAAGAGGAGCTGATGAAGGATCATAAGGTGGTGGATACAGACGGTGTGAGAATAGAATTTCCGGACGGGTGGGGTCTAATCAGGGCTTCCAACACTCAGCCGGCTCTCGTTCTCAGGTTCGAGGCGCAGACAGAGGGACGTCTCAAGGAAATACGTAATATTATCGAGAATGAGCTGAGAACGGCTATGAATGAATTATCCGCCTGATTGCGGTGTTCATATCATATTGTCACTTATATCGTCAGGGTTGTTTTCGTGGTTTTTAAGTGAAAAGTATATACGCTCGAATTCCGGCCGGGGTATTACACCTTCCTTGAACAGGGCACCGACAAGTGTCCAGGTGAAGCTCTTTTCGTCTATCTCGATTCCTTTTTTCCTCAGGATTACCAATATGGCGTCCACGGCCTCCTGAGCGGAGTACTCTCCATACTCCTTCCTGAACTTCATCGTCCGTGCCTCCTTTAAAACACTAACCCTCGCAAGAGCTTACCCTGACACCCCTTGCTTTATATAACTTTCTCGTAATTATGTCAAGTGGTTAATCGGTTTCCGGTTCTTCGAGTTATACCCAGGGCGGCAATTTTTTTGCTCTCTTTATGCCTGTATAAGTTTATATAGTTATTGCTGGATTTGTAATTCGAGCCGTTTCAAACCGCAGGGCTAGTTTTTTATGTGTCCGACTTCTTTAATGATAGATTCCAGATCTTTGATGCTGATCTCGTATTGATCGGAAATCCTCTTAAGCTCGCTTTCGGGCAGATCCGGAATACGGCTGGAATGTGTTTCATTTGTTGAGATTTCCGGCCCCCAGGGTTCTTCTCTGAGTGCGAGCCGGGCGATATCCCACCGGGAATAGTGACCAAGTGAATCGAATACCGCTTTTACGGCCTTTATCTGGTTTGCGTGGCATTCCGCGTAAAGGACCGCGTCTTTCTCGAAGCTGGGTTCGGCCAGGTATCTGCCCGCCGGGTTTACGATCGAGCTTCCCCCGCAGGCCCAGTCGTAGTTAATATGATTCCCGTCCCTGATATAATGCCATTTTTCCGGAAAATCCCCGGAATCCAGATACCCGCATCCGCTCAAAACGAATGCGCCCGCCTCAAAAGCGTGTACCTTTATGAGTGACTGCAGATTGCAGAGCGCCCCCCCGGGGCTCGTATCCGCGTCCAGCAGTTTTTCCTCTCCCCTTTTCCAGTTCCCCGGCCATACGGCGACGTGAAACTCGACACCCCTGTGAATCATTGCGGCCCTTATAAGGGTCATATGGTTTTCCCAGCATATAAGCCCTCCGATGCGTCCTATGTCGGTGTCGAATACCCTTATGTCGCTTGCATCTCCCATGCCCCAATAGAT
This sequence comes from Deltaproteobacteria bacterium, assembly GCA_040223695.1. Taxonomy (NCBI): domain Bacteria; kingdom Pseudomonadati; phylum Myxococcota; class Myxococcia; species Deltaproteobacteria bacterium. The sequence continues at coordinate 15,639 of JAVKFU010000012.1, read as the reverse complement.
TCTCTCAGTGTAGGTGGGCATGGTTTTCCTGTGACGGCCCAGTACCTGGCCGTCCTTGTCTATGAAGAGAAGCGTATTATAGACAGTCTGGCTTCCGGCCCTGTCGTCCAGCTCGCAGCAGCCTATCACGACGTAGGCACCGGCCTCCTTCGCGGCCCCGCCTAAAATCTCTGTGTCTTCGCTCGGAATGATCACGGAATTTTCCTGAAGAGCTATCATGTAATCCGTCCATTCGTGCGGCGGAGTTTCGTAGCCGAGGGTGTAATAGGCGGGATAAGCCGGAATAAAGGACTCGGAGAATGCTATAAGCTCCGCATTGTTTCTGCCGGCTTCCTTAATGAGCGCACACGCCTTTTCTATGGTCCTTTCCTTGTCCATAAACACAGGAGACGCCTGGACCACAGCGACTTTTACCTTATCTCTTCCGCCGAGTATTTTTTTTCTCATTTTCGGTATGTTTGAAATCAGGGCGTGATTATACCACCCCCGCTTCCGCCTTCCTGAGAGGCCTCCTGCTGCGTTTTAACTGCCCTCTGCTCGATCAGACTTAAAAGCTTGTTCTTGAAATCTTCTTCATAAGCGCAAACCGAGGGAATTATATATCCGAGTAATGCCACCTGCAGAAAATACTCGGTATTAGCCCTGAGAAAATCTTCCTGAAAACGTGTACCGTAAGCCTGTGAAAGATTTGTGTATATAGTATGCCCCAGTTCTTGTGTAACTTCCGTTATGCTTTTAACGCCGCCCGACTGCTGGTTGTAAGAAACACCCAGATTAAATGCCGATAAGATAGAATTGGCGATATTACCAAGCTCGGACTGTTCTTCCTGACCTTGAGGTTGCTCTTGGTCTGTCATATTCGTACCTCCTATAATTTAAAGATTTATTCTAACACATTATAGATTTAAAGCCGACACGCCGGTATCAAGCCGCCGCGATTAAGGATTCTTTTAATATCCGGTTGATTTGAAATATGAAAACTGTCAAAGTAATAGGTATAACGAGAAGGGAGGATCCGAAATGGCAAAGGTAGAGGGCGGATGGCTTGTTGCAAAGACGCTCCATGAACTCGGTGTGAGAGAGATATTTTCTCTCGGAGGCGGTCACATAAACCCTATATATAACGCCTGTGTCGATTTCGGGATCAGAATTATAGATACGCATCACGAGCAGGGAGCTTCAATGGCAGCCGACGCCTATGGGAGGCTCAAGAGAAAGCCGGGGGTATGCATTGTGACGGCAGGGCCGGGTTTCACCAACGCTATTACGGGCATGGCCGGAGCGCATCTCGCGAATTCCCCATTCATGCTTATTTCAGGAAGATCGGGGGTGGAGGAGAACGACAGGTTATCACTTCAGGAGATAGATCAGCAGGGTATGGCCGCGCCGGTTGCGAAATGGGCCAGGACTGTCTATGACCCTGGACGCATACCTGAATACGTTACAACGGCATATAAGAGGGCAATATCGGGAAGGCCCGGGCCTGTTTATCTCGGCATGTCCTACGAGGTTCTCTACCCGGAGCTCGGTGAAAATGATATCTATCCATATAACACTAATGTTCCGTCTAACAGGATAAAGGCTGAGGAAAGTATTGTGATTAAAGCTGTGGAAATGCTCAGAGCCGCCAGGAGACCCGTGGCGGTCGCCGGAAGCGGAGCCTGGTATTCGGCCGCGGACAGGGAAATACTGAGATTTATAGAGCGTGCTAATCTTCCTGTGTTTACGTTAAACTTCGGCCGCGGGATTGTATCCGACGACCATCCGCTTTGCTTCGGACCCGCGAGCCCTTCGGCGCCGAACGGGTTCAGGGAAATTACGGGAGAGGCCGACCTCATACTTCTTCTCGGGGTAAGACTCAGTATCTACATAGGCTTCGGGAAGACTTTTGGCCCGGAGGCGAAGATTATTCAGGTTGACATTGACCCCGGGGAGATCGGAAGAAACAGGCCTGCCGATTTGGGTATTGTGGGTGATCTGGGCAGCGTTCTGTCGCAGGTTACGGATTACATCGAAGAAAACTCGATAGAGATCGATTTTAAACCCTGGCTGGAAAGAGCGGGTTCGTTGCGGGCGGAAAAACGGGAGAAAGGCGAGGAGATCAGGGGTTCGGATAAAATCCCGATTCATCCGGTTAGGGTGGCAAGGGCGGTAGAAGAATTTCTGGGGGAGGAAGGGATTCTCGTCATCGATGGCGGCGACACGCAGGCGTGGGCCGACGGGCATTACAGGGTCAGAAAGCCGGGTCATTACGTCAAGGGCGGGCCGCTCGGGTGTATGGGCGTGGGTGTGCCCTTTGCGATAGGGGCAAAGGTTGCCTGTCCTGACAAGCGGGTCGCGCTCATTAGCGGAGACGGCGCAATAGGGATGAACTTTATGGAATTCGATACTGCCATAAGGCACAAAATTCCATTTGTTGCAATAGTCTGCAACGACCGGTCATGGGGTATGACAAAGCATCAATTGGAGATTACATACGGCAAAAACCGGGAGGTGCCGGGTGTCGATCTCGGTCTCACCTCCTTTCATGAGATCGTAAAGGTGATGGGAGGGTACGGAGAATCCGTGAACGACCCCAAAGAGCTTGCGGGGGCGCTCGAGCGTGCCTTTTCTTCAGGCGCCCCGGCCTTGATCGACGTTTCGACGGACCCGGACGCTGTGAGCGGCGCGACCTATGCGATTACCGAGATGATGATGTCGGTTAATAAAAAGTAGGATTATGTCTGAGCAGAGAGATTTGTTGATTTTATATTAAGTTTTTAATACGGCTAGGAAAGCCTCTTGCGGTATTTCTATCTTGCCTATCTGTTTCAGGCGTTTCTTCCCCTCTTTCTGTTTTTCAAGGAGTTTTCTCTTTCTGGTTACGTCTCCTCCGTAACATTTCGCCGTTACGTCCTTTCTTACAGGCTTCACGGATTCACGCGCTATTATCCGGGTACCGATAGAGGCCTGTATCACGACTTCGTAAAGCTGCCGGGGAATCAGGGACCTGAGCTTGGCGATAAGGTCTCTTCCCCTTTCGTACGACTTTTCCTTATGCACGATTATCGAAAGCGCGTCAACCGGCTCTCCGTTTACGAGAACGTCCATTTTAATCAGGTCGGAGCCCCGGTAGCCGATGGGGTCATAGTCCATCGATGCGTATCCGCGTGAAACGGATTTAAGCTTGTCATAGAAGTCAAAAACAATTTCCGAGAGCGGTATTTCATATTCCACTATTACCCTTTCGGTTGTCACGTATTTTATATCGCGCTGTGTGCCCCTCTTTTTTATGCAGAGGTCGAATATAGCTCCCAGATAGGTGCTCGGGGTATGGACGGATACAAGTACATACGGCTCTTCAATGAGCTCTATCTGGTCAGGGGTCGGAAGCTCGCTCGGATTATCTACGTAAAGCACCTGGTCCTTCTTGTCGGTTGCGCGGTAGACCACAGTCGGAGCTGTCGTTATGAGCTCGAGTTCGAATTCCCTCTCCAGCCTTTCCTTGACGATTTCCATGTGCAGAAGCCCCAGGAATCCGCATCTGAAACCGAATCCGAGAGCTACGGATGTCTCGGGCTCGTACACAAGGGACGAATCATTCAATCTCAGTTTTTCAAGGGCTTCCCTTAATTTGTCATAATCTCCCGGCTCTATAGGATAAAGACCGCTGAAGACCATAGGCTTCATTTCCCTGAATCCGGCAAGCGGTTTTTCAGTCGGTCTTTCCGGGCTGGTAATCGTATCTCCTACTTTCGCTTCGTTTATCTCCTTGATCGATGCCGATACGAACCCTACTTCCCCGGTTCCGAGCTCCTTTACCTCTATTGCTCTCGGAGAAAAGACGCCCAGTTTTTTTAGTTCGTACGATTTGCCGGTAGACATGAACTTGATATTCTTGCCAAGCTCAACTTTCCCCTCAAATACCCTTATCAGCATTACCACTCCCTGGTAGGAGTCGAACCAGCTGTCGAATATTAGCGCTTTGAGCGGTGCTTCCGACTTGTCGGCGGGGGGAGGTATGTTTTTTACAACCGCTTCCAGTATCTCTTTTGTCCCGGTACCCTCTTTGGCGCTTGCGAGTATCGCACCCTCGGCGCTAATGCCGATTACGTCCTCGATTTCTTCCTTGACCCTTTCGGGCTCTGCCGCCGGGAGGTCGATCTTGTTAATGACCGGAATAAGTTCGAGGCCCGAATCCGATGCCAGATAGGCGTTTGCCACAGTCTGGGCTTCAACACCCTGGGAAGCGTCTACAACCAGAAGAGCACCTTCGCATGCCATCAGGCTTCTCGAAACCTCGTAGCTGAAGTCCACATGCCCGGGAGTGTCAATCAGGTTGAATTCGTACTTGATACCGTCATCGGCCGTATAATACAGTCTCACGGCCTGGGCTTTAATGGTGATTCCCCTTTCTCTCTCTATCTCCATCTGATCCAGAAACTGCTCGGTTTTCTCCCTCTCGGTAAGGGTTCCGGTAAATTCCAGAATACGGTCCGCGAGCGTGGATTTGCCATGGTCCACGTGAGCAATTATAGAGAAATTCCTGATGTGCCTGGATTCCATATAGTTGAGCTGAATTTATATACTTTCCCAGATATTAAGAAAGAACGTATTATAAAGGAAAAGGGAGTGAATTCAACTTGCCGGACAAATTCGGCTTGCGGACCGTCTCGTTTTGTTTGAATCCCGTGAGATGCTGTTCGTACCCGCTTTTCAATACCATAAGTTTAAAATTGTTTATGATATTCCGTTTATTACAGAATAAAGCGTTTTGCTCAGTTCCTCTACGTTATAGGGCTTGGACACTACTCCCTTAAAGCCGTACTCATCGTACCTGGACATCACGGGATCGTTAGAATATCCGCTCGATACGATTACTTTGGCATCGGCGTCTATTTCCAGCAGTATTTTATGAGCCTCTTTCCCGCCCATACCGCCCGGCACAGTCAGATCAATCATTACAGCATCGAACGGGCTTCCTTTTTCCCTGGCCTTAATATATTTCTCAATCGCCTCGGCGCCGTCCGATGCGTATTCAACGCAGTAACCGAGCTGGGTTATCATTTCACCCGCGACCTCTCTTACCGCCTGTTCATCATCCATGATCAGTATATTCCCGTCTCCGGCATATAAATTCGGGTAATGAATATTTTCCTTAGGTTTATTTTTGGCCGCAGGAAGACAGACATCGAACCTCGTTCCCACACCGATTTCGGAGATTACATCGATATGCCCGTCGTGATTTTTAACTATCGAATACACGGTTGCGAGACCGAGTCCGCTCCCCTTATGCTTGGTTGTAAAATACGGGTCGAATATCTTTTCCATTAATTCTTCGGTCATTCCGATCCCTTTGTCCTCAATTGATATTTTTACATATTTCCCGTCCTTTATACCGGTTTCGCTACTTTCTTCCACCGCTAGGTTGCAGGCATTGATGCTTATAATTCCCCCGTTCGGCATTGCCTGATCCGCGTTGATTATCAGGTTGTGTATGACCTGGCTTATCTGTCCTCCATCAACTTCAACCGGCCAGAGACTGTCTTCAATATGGAATTTACATTTTACTTTTGATCCGCTAACCGCGAAATTAGCGGTGTCAATTATGTGCTCATCAAGAGATTGTACGTATTCCTTTACAGGCGCGCCGCCTTTGGAAAAGGTGAGAAGCTGTGACGTTAAATCCCTCGCCCTCAAAGACGCATTTTCCGCTTCCATTAGCCTTTGGTATATCTTATCTTGCTCGTTCATTTTCATTTTCGAGATAGATATATTCCCTAAAATAACTGTCAGAAGATTATTGAAATCGTGTGCGATTCCGCCTGCAAGAACCCCCAGCGATTCGAGCTTTTGTGATTTGAATAATTCATCCTCCAGCCTCTTTCTTTCGGTGATGTCGCGGGATACTATGACGCATCTGAGCTCACCCTTTGCTGTTTCATAGGTTCTGCCGGTACTATCGAACCATCTCCAGTTTCCGTTTTTATGCCTGTACTTGAATACCGCTTTTCCCGATGTCCTGGAAATAATTACTCTCTGGAATTCTTCTGTTACAGTATTCAGGTCGTCCGGGTGAATATTCTCGAAAATATTTCTTCCCACAAGCTCCTCGGGTTCGTACCCGAGAGCGTCTATGTAGCTGGGACTAAGGTAAAGAAACTTGCCGTCGAAGCTGGCTTCAGCCACAAGATCATATATATTCTCGACGAGCGCGCGGTATTTGTTGGCGCTTTCCGCAATCAGGTCCTCTGCTTTTTTCAGATCGGTGATATCTATAATGATGCCCCTTAATCCGACCACTTCATCATTTTCAACTACGACTGTTACTAGGTCCCTTACCCAGACATTTCTTCCGTCGGCGGCGATCATTCTGTATTCAATAACGTGGTCTCTTTTTTCTGACGTCGCTTTCATACAAAAATCACATACCCTTTTCCTGTCCTCGGGATGTAATTTCTCTTTCCAGAAATCATGTTTTTTTGTCCACTCTTCAGCAGGATAGCCTAGTATACTCTCTGCCTGACGGCTCGCGAAGGTAAATCTGAGCGTCTCGGGGTCTGCCTCCCATACGATCCCATCGATGGTATTCACCAATACTTCGTAGTTCTTTTGAGACTCCAGGAGAGCCGCTTCCGCTTTTTTTCGCTCGGTGATGTCCTCGATGAGCGACATGCCGCCGATAATCTTTCCGGATGCATCCCTGAGCGGCGACGCCGATACAAGCAAATTTATATCGGCTTTGCCGGTTGTAGCTTTGTACCATCCTTCCTGACGGCTCGTGTGTCCTTCGAGGGCTTTTTCCATTATCGGGGTAAAGGTCTGGTCCTTAAGCTTTCTTAACTCCATTCCGATTATCTTTTTAATGGAGGATTGTAAAATTTCCGCATGACGCTGGTTAGTATGTGTGATTGTCAGGTTTCGATCGAAGATAAAAACTCCCATAGGCGTCTGTTCAAATAGTATTCTATACCTCTCCTCGGATTCCCTCAGGGCTTCTGCCTGGCGCGCGTTGTTCACAGCGATTTCTATTTGCGCCACTATTAATTCAAGCAGATTAATATCTTCTTTGTCAAAAAAGTTTTTCGAATAAGAATTGATATTAATACACCCGATCGTATTCCCTTCATACTTGATAGGCATGGCTGCGTAGCTCTTTGTTCCGACTTTTTTACCCGCGGGTCCGATTACATTGTCTTTTTCCACGTCTGGACAATATTGTAGTTTTCCCTCGGTCATTGTCTTCCATGTAAAACCTTTCGGATAGGGGATCCGTGTTACTTTTTCGATAAACCAGCCGGGATAGCCGCGGTGGGCTTGAATAACCGCATCGCTCCCCTCTATAAAGTAAATGGAGACATTGTCAGCTCCACTGACGTTACTCGCCATAGCCCCTACGGCATTATCCAGCACTTGCTGGAGTTCAATTGAGCTATGCACACTTCTCGTGACCGTATTTATAATCTCCTCATACCTTTTCTTTTTTGACAGTTCGTTTAATCTTTGTTTTATATTTTCCTGAGACCTTTTTAATTCCTCTGCCTGCTCGGCATTTTTAATAGCCGACCCGAGCTGCCTGGCCACAATCTCAAGCAGGTTAAGGTCTTCCTCGCAAAATGTATTTTTTTCAGGCGAATGGACGTGTATGCAGCCGATTGTTTTCTCTTCCGAGCGAATAGGCATCGAAAGGTAGCTCTTGGTGCCGAACTCTTTTCCGGCGGGTCCCAATGCATCGTCGGTATCCGTATCCGGCACATACCTGGCTTTCCCCTCTATTATGGTTTTCCAGGTCGCCCCTTTCGGGTAAGGTATCCTTTTCAGTTTTTTGATGTACCGGGCCGAGTGCCCCCTGCTTGCTTTCATGACGGCTTCGTTGTCTTCTACCATGAAAATTACAACATTCTCCGCCCCTTCCACATTCTTGTTAAGGGCATCAACCGCGTTATCAAAGACCTCCTCCAAATCCAGAGATTGATGAAGACTTTCCGTCACCGCTCGGATTATTGATTCATACCTGTTCTTTTTTGATAACTGCTCCACTTTTTCTTTTAATTCTTTCTCTGTCTTGTTCTGACCTGTAATATCAATCACATTAGCGACGAATATCTTTTTCCCGTTGAAGCTTGATCCGTGAAGATAGACGTCGACCGGATACTGTGAGCCGTCCTTACGTTGATGTATTGTGGAAAAGCTCATTTTTTCTTTTTCACCGGTAATGAGGGGTTTAAATTGCTCGAAAAATCCTGGTTTTATCTCCGGTTTTAGGTCGTATGGGGTCATGTTAAGCAGTTCATCCTTGGTATATCCAAGGTTAATTCTTGCTCCTTTGTTTACGTTCAGAAAACGGTAGGTTTCAGCGTTAAATATATATATCTCGTTTGGGGATTCTTCTAAAATTTCACCGAGGCGCATCGCTAATTCCTGGGTGTTGATTTGCTCAATAGCGATTCTGGCCAAATGCGTAGCGGCATCTATGAGTCTTTTTTCCTGTGGGCTTGGAGCGCGTTCACGGCCATAGTACATCGCGAATGTGCCTAATACCTTATTTTTGGAGTTAACTATAGGGGTTGACCAGCAGGCTCTAAGATCATATTTTAAAGCAAGGTCTTTATAATCGGCCCAGAGAGGGTCGGTCTCTATGTCGGCCACGACCACAGATTTTTTTGTATATGCGGCCGTACCGCATGAACCGACAAAAGGACCTATTTCAACACCGTCTATTGATTTTACGTAATCCTCGGGCAGGCTTGGGGCGGCACCGTGTTTCAGCCTCTTTCCATTCTCGTCCAGAATAAGGAAAGAACACAGCATCCCGTTCGAATGTTTCTCAATTGCCAGGCACAGGGAACTCAGAATTTCGGGTAGGGTTGCATTACGGGCCATCAGCTCAAACATCATTTTGTCCGTATCAAGTAAAAATTGCGCCAGTTTATGTTCCGTTATGTCTTCACATACGATAATTGCCAAATCACTTCCCTTATTGAGATATTCGATTCTGATATGCTCTTTAACCCATATCACGCTTCCGTCTTTTTTTACCTTTCTCAATTCCCAGCGATGCACTTTGTCCGGATTCTTGAAGCAATTTTTGAGGAGATTTTCAGCATCTTTTCTGTCGTCGGGGTAAAAAACGTTAATCACGGGTGACCCTTCGAGTTCTTTTCGTGAATAGCCCAAATGCCGGGCTCCCAGGCGATTGACTCCTCTTACAATGCCCTCCCGGTCAACCGTAAAGTACATTAACGGGCTCAATTCATAAAAGGATTTATTAGGGAAATTTTCTTCAGACGCGTGATTGGAATCTGTGATTCTATGATTTTTATCATTCTCCAGCTTTTTATTAAGCTTTTTTAATTCCCCTACTTCTTCAATCAGTTGCTTTTTTGTTTTATATATATCTTTCATTTAATGCGCCGACCCAAGTTATGATTTCGCAAGGGATTATTTAGATAAAATGTTCACATACGGCAGAGAAAGAAGAACAATAGTCATGGAACATGCAATTATTCTGAATAATCCCGATTAAACGACTCCGGGCTTTAAAACAAGCGATTTATAATTTCCATCACGCACTTTTAGTTGTCTCTTATTTTTAATTGTAAGACCACTTTGTTTTTTTATCAACGATTAAATAAGAACGCAGTCATAGATAAGGCGTCTCTCATAATTTATGAGTTTTTTCACTTTTTTATGTACAATTAATTACTCGTATGATTCAAACTTCCGGAAACCCAATCGGAAGATATTATATGTTTACGATATTGATGATTGGTTTACTGTTTTGTCTTAATTTTTTTGGTTTATCCGCCCCGGTGAAGTCGGCGGAGAGTAATACGTGGGAGCCCCGAGAGGGCTCGGAGCTTATTGGAACCAGAGCGCCATCGTTGTCCGGGCTTGAGTGGCTGAATACCAAACCGCTTAAGGATGAGGACTTGCGCGGTAAGGTAGTTCTGGTGCGCTTTTGGCTTATCGCCTGTCCGTATTGCGAACGCACGGCCCCATCCCTGGTCGAGTTATATAAGAGATACAGAGATCGGGGGTTTTTGGTCATCGGGATACATCATCCGAAATCAGCGAGATCTATGAATACGGATACGGTTATCAAAGCGGCAAAGGTATTCGGATTTGATTTCCCCATTGCGCATGACAGCGACTGGAAGGTGATAAACGACTATTGGCTTGGAGATAAAAGGCGCTCCTTTACCTCATCGAGTTTTCTCATCGACAGGAAAGGGGTCATAAGATTTGTACATGACGGCGGGGAGTTCTACAGGAATGATGATAATTCTGACGCGAATCTCGCCTTTTTGACAATCGAGAAAAAGATAAGAGACCTGCTCGGTGAAGAGTGATTACCACGACCCTCCCCCGCCTCCTCCGAAGCCTCCCCCGCTTGATCCGCCTCCGCTGAAACCGCTACTTCCGGACCTTTTGGGCGTAGACGATAATGTGCTGTTCATAACGCTCAGACTGCGGCCTATGTCCGATACGAATATTCTGGGAGTGAAGCCGCCCGTGTAATGGGGCGAGCTGTACCAGGACGGAGGCTCCCTGTACATGTCCTTGAAGGAGTCCGCCCACCTGTCTTCCAGTCCGAAAACGAGCGCAAAAGGCAGCACTCTGTCGAATAAAGTCGGGTCGTCCTTTGCCAGTTTTTCAATCCTGTCTTTTTCGGCTCGCTCGATGAATTCCCTGAAACCCAGCAGCTCTTCGTTCACGAGAGCCCCGCGTTTTGTCTTTCGGGGCATAAATCTTGAAAAAATGAGAATTATAAGTCCCGACAAAGCTAATGAAATTTTAAGCAGCAAGCTGCTGAACAGAAAGAAAGACAGGATTATAATAATAATTCCCACCCATTTATAAATACTTTTAATTTTTTCCGGATTCGCCGGAAAGTAATTCTTGTCGATGAGCTCCTTGTACAGGGCTTTTTTAATCGGAGGCAGCTCTTTATAAAATTTGTTCCTTAAGTCTGAAACCATAATGTCATCACCGCCCTTGAATATCCCCGAAAACACCTTTTCCTCGTGCTGTTTCAGCTCATGGGCGCCGGGTTCTTTGATTTTAACAAGCTTGTAGTCTCTATCATTAAAGAAGAAGAATTTTGTGCTCTCGGTTTCCTCGATTTTTAAGTAACCCCTCACAGCAAGGTCTATTATAGTCGAGGTTATGTCTAGTATATTGATACTTTCATCCACAAGCGTTCCGGCTTCCGCCGGGGTTATCTCCTCAGGGGGTTCGTACCTGACTGCAATTACGCCCCTGCCTTCGGGGTCTCTGCCGCGGGTATGCCAGATGTAAGTAAACAGGATAAGGGTTAAAAACGGCAATCCGAAGTACCAGTTATCCGAGAGAAACCAGGCTGCTTTAGTAGAAGAAGAGGGTTCTTCTATCGTTCCTTTAGGGAGCCAGATAACTATTGTGAGCCCCTGACCTGCCCGGAGGGCGTCTGAGACCGTGAACTCAACGGTGCCGTGTGTCATACTGTAATCACAATCCCGGGCTTGGGAGCCCGCCGCCCCTGTAAAGCATTTTGCTTTGACACCGTCTATTGTTTCTCCCTCAAGATAAACCTTGGCGCCCGCTTTTTTAATCGGGACTCTCCACTCTGTGCCGGTCACATTCCAGTAAAGTTCGTCATGGTCTTCGAAAAAGGCTATAGCTCCCCTGACGGAGTAATCGATTCTGTAATCATGGGTCCCGGTGATTGTTTTATCGGGATCGCCTATCTTAATATTTACCCTGTTGCCTGAACGGCTGACGCTGTAATTATAGGATTGTCCTTCCGAGTCGGTTACATCCTCTACATCAATTTTGATACCGTACTGCTTATATCCGTAATCGTACTTGTAGGGTATGTCCCTGAATATTCCGTGTCTGTGGGCATACTGAAAATCGTACTGGATGTCTTCCCGGACAAAAATCGTACTGTCTCTATTTACATGTATCTCCGAGAAAAAGCTTTTTATCTCCTCGGAATTCACGTTAAAGGGATAGAAAATGCTTAAGAAGCATATAAAAAAGAATATTATTTTTATTGAGTTTTTTGACATCATGAGGAGAAAAGTTTCACTCGGACTCCGGTAATCCTAGTTGAAGCTTACTTGAGGAGCCTTTCTCTCCTCTGCGGAATCAAGTTCGAAGTACTCTCTTTTTTGAAAATTGAAGATGTTCGCGACAATATTGCTCGGCACGGATTCTATCCGGGTGTTTAAATCCCTCACGACGGCATTGTAGTAGCGGCGCGCGAGCTGTATCTGCTCTTCAATATTCGAGAGCTCAGTCTGTAGCTCGATGAAGTTCTGATTGGCTTTGAGCTCGGGATAAGCCTCGGCGAGAGCGAAGAGACTCTTGAGGGTCGATTGAAGAAAATTCTCCGCCTGGGCTTTGTCCTCCGGGGATGTGGCATTCATGGCCTGATTTCGTGCCTGTACTACTTTTTCAAATGTCTCTTTTTCGTGCGAGGCGTAGCCTTTAACTGTCTCGACGAGATTCGGCACGAGATCGTATCTTCTTTTAAGCTGTACATCGACATCGGACCAGGCCTGCTCTGACGAGTTTCTGAGTTTCACAAGTCCGTTGTAGATCCCGACCGATACGAAAATCAGCACCGCCAGAATGACGATTAATATCAAGAATGCCGACATAACGTTCTCCCTTTAATTCGCGTGTTTTGTTTGCAGATAATATGTGTAAATTAATAATGCAAAATAGATTATAAATCAATCAGCCGCCCGATAAGAAGGGTTTTATAATAACATTATGACGTATAAGAGAATTTTTGCGGGAGGACTTGAAAACCGGGCAAGACTTCCTGTGACCGCATTTCTACCAGAGTGGATTGAATGTCAGGCCGGACAGTATCTTGGGGTAAAAGTAGGTTGTTTTATGGGGCATTCTTTCGCCGGCCAGGACGACTTCGAAAATATCATTTGCCCTCAGTTCGGGGAGAATGAAACCGAGCTCGTATTCACCCCCTCTTACCAGCTCAACCGCCTCGTCGAGAAATTTCGTATAAAGAATGCCCGATTGCCCTTCATCCAGGATTTTTTTGAACACGACATTATGGAGAAGCATTACCCCCTGATTGGCATAGGACTCTGGAAAGTTATTAATAGATGACACCCTGTATACGTAATCCGGGTCTTTCGTGATTACGGTGAATTCTTCATGACCTATATCGGTGATGCCTTCTTTATAAGGCATTTTCTCGACTTTGAAGTCTGTTCTCAGTTTTTCCATAAAACTCTCGATCTCGTATTGGCCCAGATTTTTTATTATCCTGTGAGTGGGATTTATTATGAGCCCTTCGCATTCAGCCCTTGAGAGGTACATCATCACGTAATCGAATGGCTTATTCCCGGAGCTGTCTTTCGTCTTTTCACGTTGAATATTTCTCATCTCAAGCGCCGTTTCGTAACGGTGGTGGCCGTCTGCGATAAGAAAGCTCTTGTCCATCAATCTGTCTTTGATAAAGGAAAGAAGCCAGGGGTTTGAAATCCTCCACAGGATGTTTCTGACGCCGTCCTTATTTGTTATATCGAATAGAGGTTTTTCGTTCAATGTATCATCTACCGCTTTTTCAATAGTCCCTTCGGGGTCGGAATATACCGAAAATACCGGACTCATATTTGCTTTGCACGCGGTATTGAGCTTCATTCTGTCTTGTTTGTGCTTCGGGAAGGTTCTCTCGTGGGGGAGAATTTTTTTCGAAGAGAAGTCTTCTATCTTCACCGTGGCTATGAACCCTTTACGTGTCAGTTTTTTCCCCTGCTCCTCGAATTCCTGATAGTATGGGTAGATGGAAGGCTCGGGGTCCTGAAGCAGAATGTCCTCTACGTACCAGTCCCTGAAGGTCTTGGCCGCCCTCTCGTATTTTATGTCGCTTTCGCCGCTGGGAAGTATCAGGCGAACGACGTTATGGGGGTGTCTTTCAAGCAGCTCTTCCTGCTCCTCGGGGTTAATCACATCGTAGGGGGGTGCCAGCACCTTGCTGAAATCATCTATCTTCTCGGGATTGTATCTAATACCCTTAAATCCTTTTATAGCAGGCATCAAAAAAACTCCTTTAAATCTTGGGCACTTACGTCTCCCTCTCTCAGTATTTCGGGGGGACTGACCGTGATATCCAGGATAGTCGATCCTTTCGAGGGCGGAAGATTACCAGAGTCTACTATAAGGTCAACTTTGTCTTCGAATGTCTCGACAATGTAGTCACATTCGAGAATGTTTTCAGCCCCGCTTAAGTTCGCGCTGGTCGAGCAAAGCGGTTGATCTATATATTTAAACAAACGTTTCACAAATTCACCGTCGGAGACTCTCACCGCAACCTTCCCCGCCCCTGATGTAATAAGTTCGGGCAGCCCAGATATTTCCTTAACCACAAGCGTAAGCGGTCCCGGCCAAAACCTGTCCGAAAGGGATGATATCCTGTCATTCATCTCCGCGATTCTTTCCAGCATATCGGTATCTTTTAGGAGTAAAGGTATTGCTTTTCCGTGGGGCCTTCCCTTGATTTCAAATATTTTTTCAACGGACTCCCTGAATGAAGCAAGCGCGCCTATTCCGTAAAGAGTTTCCGTTGGATAAACGATAACCCCGCCGCCGTTCAGTATGGAGGCCGCTGTCTCCGGGGATTCGGGATCGCACGCTTTTATTATTTTTGCCGAAGTTTTGCCCCTAATACCAATACCCTTTGTCTTTACCACTTTTTCCCTAATATCCTATCTTTATGTCAGTTGCTAGCAGAATTCTTTTACATATTGCTCTTTAATATCAAGTCATTAGTATTGCGAGAATCAAGCTGACGCACAATGCTCTGCTTCTCCGTCAACCCCTTCAGTTTGTCCCGGTGGCAACCGGAACACCCGATGGTATGAGCATTTTCAAGCTATCAGCAAATCGACGCAACACTCGTCATGAAGACTTTTCGCTCCTCTGCCCCATTTCCGAGATCAGGGTTATAACTACAATTATTCCTGTTTTTGGCCAGGAGACAAAGCGTATATTCCATAGTATAGATTTTTCAATTATTTTTAATACTCCTTTCGCAGACTGATTTATTTTGGTACAATAACTCAGTTAAACTTGACAAGGCGACCTTGATGGTTATGTTAATGCAGAAAATTTGACTTATACAATCAGCACCGAAACTCCAGCCAGTAATATAATACAGACAATTAAATTATAAGGAGGACGTTTGTAATGAAGGTAAGGCCACTATACGACAGAGTTTTAGTCCAGAGACTCAATACGGAAGAAACCACAAAGGGCGGAATCATCATTCCCGAAACCGCTAAAGAGAAACCACAGGAAGGGAAAGTCGTTGCGACTGGAAACGGCATAATTCTTCCGGACGGTAAGGTGAAACCGCTTGACGTCAAAAAGGGTAATAAAATTTTATTCAGCAAATACGGGGGAACGGAGATAAATATAGAAGGTGAGGATTACCTCATTCTTAGAGAAGAAGAAATCTTAGCCGTAATTGACTGAGTAGAGAGCAAATACAGAAAATATTGAGGAGGTAACAGAAGCATGGCAGCGAAGGAAATAAAATTCAGCAGGGCGGCGCAGGACGCCGTACTAAAGGGAGTAAACACTCTTGCGAACGCGGTGAAGGCGACGTTGGGGCCAAGAGGGAGGAACGTACTGATAGAGAAG